>CAZSNX010000307.1:0-5671 GCA_964607945.1 uncultured Candidatus Obscuribacterales bacterium | reverse complement strand
AAAAGCAACCGAAAGACCGGTTCAATTCAATGGAAGAGATGGCTGAAGCTCTTCAACAAGCTCTTGCTCGCTCGGTAGAAAGCCCACCGCAATCAAGCGCTTCTACCATTGCCCAGAACGACCAGCGCCATTCGCATAAGATTTCTTCTCAAATGCCGGCAATGCAAGCAAGCGGTATAATTCCGCAAACCACTCAGCAACCTTCGCTCCAGGAAGCGGTCCAGCTTGCGCAAGCTAATCGAGAGCAGGTGACTTCACGCCCCGGCCACAAGATTGAAGAAATGATCTCGAACCAAAACTCTCCAGGACACCAATCACAGCCCACTGGACAGCGAGACTCCTCAGCGCAAGTAGCTCAGGAAGAATCATCCCCGCCCGAGTATGGCTATTCGCGCGCGCCCTCTCAAGCGCCGCCGTCCGCGATGAAACCCGGACGCCGCCCTACTCCTCCACGAAACGGCCAATCATACAATGTTCAAAGGCAAGCCAACAGTCAGGCGAAGCTCCTGATCTTTATGGCATTACTGGCAGTATCAGTATTCGCCATTTTGGTGGCAGTCATCAAGGCCACCCAGCCACAACCTTCTGCAGAGAAACATGCACAAAAGCAGTCTGCGGTTCCACCCGCATCGAGCATCGCTCCGCAGCAATCGCGTGATCTTTCGGTGAGCAACTCGCAATCGGTAAGGCTTAAGGACGAAGAGCAACCACAACCAAATGCAGCTCCGACTGCCACCACACAAGTTGAAAAGGCTAAGCCGAAGAACTTGAACACCACCACTGCAAACCCTCCACCAAAAGGCGAGCGAAAACTATCCACAAGCTCTGCCGGTACAACCGGTGATGGTGCCAGTGAAAACCAAAATGCCAATCGAACTGCTGCCGCCACTCCCAACGCAAATAAACCACATCGCCGCAAGCACGCTGAACATCAAGGCTCGAACAGCAACACGGCCGGTTCCTTTGATGAGATACCTCTCGGCGATTCGACTAGCACGCCAACCCGCGACGACCAAACGCAATGGTGGCGATTCAAACAGCGGCTAGAATCGGCCGGTTCTGCCCGATAAACCTGACTGACTTACTTCTTTGCGTCGACGTAACGCACGACGCAAGCCATTCCACCCGGAAACTTTCCAGCTGTCATCGTCTGTTCATCCAAAAGCGAGGACAAAGACCAGACGCCAGGATTGTCCGCGAGGAACTCCAAATCATATCTGTCGCCAGGTTGCAGCGCGATAACATCCCGCCGGGAGTGTATATCCTGCGCTTCACTGCCATTGGTTGCAATCACTTCGAATCGATGGCCCGTCAAATAGAATGGACAGGTCTGTCGAGATGCGTTAATAACCCTGAGCCTGATGCGCTCTCCCTTGCGCACTTCGATTGGAGCAATCGCCGGTGCCGTCTTACCATTAATTGAAAAGAGCGTCACCATGTTTGGAACCTTAGAGGCTACTACGGCCGGTGCCTGATTCGCAGAAGGCGATCGCTCCTCTCCGGGTTTGGCTGACTTCTTCGGCTTCGGCGCCGGAAGCAAATCCTTGGCTGGAACATCCCACTGTTCAATCAAGACAGTGTAATCACGAGTGTATGATTTAGCCGCACTGCGGGGCTCAACGATCATTACTCCTGACAGCCCCGAAAACACCTGATTAGCATGGACGACCTGCGGATGATACCAAACAGTGCCTGAGCGATTCGCAATAAACTGATAAGCATACGATTCGCCAGGACCAACCAGCCCGGACTTCCTTCTGGGTAAACCATCGACGTCATGAGCCAGGATCAACCCATGAAAGTATAAGCTGGTAGGAACTTTGAGCTGATTGTGGACTACCACGCGCACAGCATCTCCCTCTTGCACCCGAATGGTAGGACCGGGCAACTGGTCGTTGAACATCAGTGCATTCACGATGGCGCCAGGCACCAGCTCCCATTGCCCTTCCTTAGCAATCAGATGGAACTCCTTTACTTGCGGCTGCGCAAGCTGCGTTTTCAGCTGTCCCATTGCATTAGCGGCTGAAGACATCGTTGACTTGATGTCTTCCAACTCTCCCTTCATATCCTGCAGCTCGGATTTCTCTTTGATTTGCTCCTGCTGCAAGGTATCCATTTCGCCGAGATCAGCCGATGCAGGAATTGCAGAGATAAACAATGAAACGGCGCATGCAACTACAGAAGACAGTGCTATCCTCGATACCATTGCTTCTGACCTCCCCGCGGTGTCGCTTGAACCTATGCTTGAGGCACGAACCTATTGAATATGCTTCTGCTTAACGACGAGCGTCGAGCACGGTGCATGCATCGCAATGCGATGCGAAACGCTGCCCAGTAGGAAATGTTGAACGGCAGTACGTCCTTGCGCACCAATCACAATTTGCTCGGCTGGCAGTGCCTTCGCCAAATTAATGATCTCAGCGGCCGGATCACCTTCCTTCAGCATGCATTCTACCCGGGTAATTCCTTGATCGGCCAGAATACGCTTACCTTCTGCCAGGAAAGTCTCCCCTTCCAACAACAGATTGCTCTCTACCATTGAAATGTATTCGACCGGCGAGATCAGTTTCATGACATCGGCAACAGATACGACATGAATGAGCGTGACTTGGACGTTACGGTCCTGCAGTTTCAACTGTTTGGCTGCCTGCGTTACGGCGTGATGAGACTGCGGAGAACCATCGATTCCCATCACGATATGCTTGAGATCTCCATTGACCCGACTGGACGGTCTTAGAATCAAGATGCTGTTCGGCCCGTGTTTAACAACCTTGCTTGACACACTGCCGAGAAAGAATTTCTCTACTGCCGAGTGAGAGCCAGGAGTAACTGCAATTAAATCAAACTTCTCATCCCGAGCGACAGTCTCAATCATCAAGGCCGGCGGTCCCATGACAATCTCAGTGGACACTCTCGTACAGTGCGGACGAAGGAGCGCAGCAGCCTCGTCAAACACTGCCTTCGTGCGCCTTTCGACTTGGTGCCCCCAGTCCTCGCTGAAGTCAGCGACCGATTCGACCACCTTCTCGTAAGCAGGCAACTCTTCCTTCACATAGAGCAGCAGCACTTCCGCATCCTTCAGCGGAAGAACGGCAACAATTTCGTCCACGATCGGCTTAACTGGGTGCACGATATCGACGGGCAACAAAACTTTCATTTTAGTTTCAATCCGATTGACAGTGTCTAACTTAATCGAACCGTATTGTAGCTTGAAGCGAACGCCCCCAAGCATAATTACTTTAGGATTATGTTTAGAAGAAAGCTCTTATAGCTACGTAAATCTGGGAATAAAGCCTACAGTACTGTCTCTTATGAGCGCTGCAATCCGATGAAAGAAAAATTGAAATTTATTGCCGTTTTTCTGGCATCGGCGTCTTCGTTTATCTGCTCGCCGGGAGCCGAGGCATTGCCGGTTACCGCCAAGAAGATAGACTCGCCACGTCCGGCTCAACTGACTGTACCGCTTAAGGGTGAGGTCTCGGAAAATGTGCCGAAAACACCGGAGGAAGTAGGGAAGTATCTTCTGAAAATGCGGGCTGTACTCGACGAGTATCAAGAGCTTGTGGCAAGTACACTGATCGGCAGTGGAGCGAGCATTAATACCGAATCCGTGGGCAGCGCCCGCGATCAGTTCATAGATATGATCAAAACGATTCGCTCAATTTCCCCTCCCGCACAACTTCACAACCGGCATTATCAGCTAGCTTCTACTCTCGCCAATGTCGAAACAGTGATTGCAAATCCTAGCGCCGCCTACGGCAATGCGTTCGTAGCGCTTCAACAGCTCGGTCCGCTCGTCAATCAAATGCAAGAGACGCTGAACAGATATCACACCGGCGTCAAGAACTGCATGGCTTATTACCATCTTGGTCCCGAGTACGATCCGCTCGGTGGCAATCATTCGGCAACTCAGTCCAGGTTGGGGTCCGCATTCAATCAAATGCAACAAGGTATCTTGAGCGGGAAGCAGAATCGCGCCGAAAGTATGTTTAGCTCGTCTTCTTACCCGAGCATGAATTCTTCGTCGAGTCACACCAGCGCCGCAGACACTAGCGCCTTTGACTTAAACTCTCTGGGTCTGGGCAATCTCGATCCGGCGATGGTCGAGCAGCTCGGCAGCTTGCTCCAGGGTGCTCAAGGCGGCTCCGGCGGCGGTCTCGGCAGTTTGCTCCAAGGTGCTCAAAGCGGCTCCGGCGGCGGTCTCGGCAGTTTGCTCCAAGGTGCTCAAAGCGGCTCCGGCGGCGGTCTCGGCAGTTTGCTCCAAGGTGCTCAAAGCGGCTCGGAGTCTGGTCAAGAACATTCCAGCGGCAGTCCTTTACCTAGCAGCGGACAACTTCAACAACTACTCCAGCAGCTACAAGGGCAGTGACAATGTTGCCCCGGTAGCTGCCGGATTTAACAATCAACTTGCGACGCTCAAGACAGGTTCGCACATATCCTCCTACCGGCATCGGTTGTAGCCGCCGGTCGTTTCTGCCGTGATATGCGAATCCGTTTGTCATTAATCTGCCAGAAATTTGTCCAAACTCTGCCGTTATGAGCGCCTAAGCTAGTTTCGAAATGACCTAGCACATTAGAGTCGGGAGGAACGGAAGTGAAACGACAAAAGCATTCGAACAACAATCGCTCCAACTATGGTCAAGCTATTGCCGAGATGGTTCCGGCATTGACAGTTTTAGTGTTCTTGGCGCTGGGCAGCCTTCTGCTTCTAATCAATTTCACGGCTATCGCCAGCCGCAAAGCAATTACTGATGTTGTCGCCGGCGAGGCAGCCAAAGCTGTTCTCGCTGATAGATACTTTCTTGGAATGCAACGGAGACAGTTCGATCTTACAAAATCCAGCAATCGGGCTCGGGCGATCGCAGATGAGTTGTTGATGAAGGCTGGGCTGGGTAAGACGACAAATTTCAAGGTTATTCCGTACTATTCGGTTGCTCTACCTACCAGCGGTCAGATTGTAGACATAGTGAGAATCGATCTCTCGGCAAGCGTCGTACCCACCTCACCCGGCTTCAAATTCCTCAACGCCACAGTCATCCCAAACTTTGTCACTATCTCAAGCTCCGGCATTTCAACCAACGCCGCGGAAACGAAGAGCAATGGATTGGGAATCATCACGATGTACAACATCGACCACCCGAAGAGATCACATGCTTTTTTCTTACCGATTTACAACGCCGAAGTCGTGAACGGCAACGTGGAAGCAGGTGACCATTCATACAGCGGGTTCGGCGGAGTGGCAACCGGCCCTAACGATTCAAATTACGGCGGCTGGAGCCTAGGCGATCCGGCCGGTGTCACCAGTCGCGGACGAATTAAAAACTGCAGAGGAACAGTTATGGCCACCGTCGGTATCAACGACAACTGCGCTGCAACAACCCAGGGCACATGGTGCGCCTCAGCAGATGGGACAAGCAAACCCTTTTACTGCCAATAGTCCTTCGGTCATCCCGAAGGAAGAACAGTTCGGAGTTATTGACGGTCAAAGGAGAAAGAACAATGAAACTCAAAAAGAAGAACAAGAAAGCGACTCAGCGCTCACCGCTTGGGCAAGCGCTGGCACTCTCAC
Source organism: uncultured Candidatus Obscuribacterales bacterium (assembly GCA_964607945.1). Taxonomy (GTDB): domain Bacteria; phylum Cyanobacteriota; class Vampirovibrionia; order Obscuribacterales; family Obscuribacteraceae; genus JAGVKB01. The sequence goes on along the minus strand of CAZSNX010000307.1, from coordinate 102 downwards.
TGCCGATTTTATTCGCCCTCGCATCTGTCGGACTGGGTTGCTTTTACCTGGTGTGGAATTTGACTACCCTTGCAGGAGAGACAGCACAGCTCGACATAGTTG
>CAZSNX010000306.1:0-5673 GCA_964607945.1 uncultured Candidatus Obscuribacterales bacterium | reverse complement strand
TGGATGCGGCATCTTTACTTTCGCCGGCTGGCCGGCTAGTTCTATTAGCCGGTCCATCACACTCAGGCAAGACAACGCTTTCACTGGCACTAGCGCTGGTCAGATGCTGGAGTCTTCTTTCTGAAGACATTACTTTGATTGACTCACAGCTCAAGATGATTCATTCCTGTCCGACGCCGAGCAAACTACGGGCAGGGACTGCTGAGCGCCTGGCTGAGGCCTGCCATACTTCAGTTGACATGTTTCCTGAGTCCGGGTGGTTTTTCGATGCGAGCAAATATGTTGCAGATCTGCTGCCAGCCGAATTCTCAGTCGCGCTCTATCTGGATGCGATTGACGAAAATGCCAGCAGCGAGCTGTCGATTGACAGGATAACTCCGGCTGAGTTGGTGAAGTTAGTTTTGCCAATCTCTAACCTCCTCAAGATTGCAGGTGAAATCGACCAGTTTTACGAAACTATCGAAACAGCCTCGTGTCTCAAGATCTCCGGTGGTAAGCTAGGTGAGCGCATCGACTTGCTGGAGCGCATGGTAAACAATGTCGATTGACAATCAGGGGCAGCTCAGTGAGTAATCGATTAACGGGCGGGATATTCTTAGTATCACTTGCCACTCTCGCTCTGGAGTTGCTGCTTACCAGAATCTTGAGTGTTCTGACTTTCTATCATTTTGCATTCGTTGCGGTGTCTCTAGCGATGTTCGGATTGACAGTCGGTGCCATTTTGGTTTACCGGTTGCCGAGTTTTTTTGCCAGGCGAACAACTGAATTTTATCTTGCAGCCAGCTCGTTAACGTTTTCCGTGTCGCTTGTATTTAGCTTCATGACGGAGCTATGCATGCCGTTTGTAGCAAGCAAGAGCATAGTGGGGTTGTATCTGGCAGGGTTTCTCTTTTGTGTGGCCGCCGTGCCATTTTGTTTCAGTGGTATTTGCATAGCGCTTGCCTTTACCTGCTACTCGCAACATATAGGAAAGCTCTATGCGGCAGATCTTGCCGGTGCCGCCGCTGGCTGCTTGGTCTTCGCACTTGCATTGAGCGTCGGCGACGGACCCTCTGCTCTGTTTTTTACCGCAGCCATAGCAGCTCTGGCTGCTTACTTGTTTGCAAATGGGACGGAGCTGGCAGGATTGCGAAAGTGGGCAATCATCATCGCTGTGTCTTTTGGCGCATTTGGATACACCAACGCGGTTATGGCTCATCAGCAAAAGCCGCTGATAACTTTCTTGTGGAGCCGTGGACAACGCTCGGAGCCGCCGATTTTCGAAAGGTGGAATCCGTTCAGCAGAGTAACGGTGATGGGTAATCTCGATGAAACCAGCGATCCGCATGGTTGGGGTTTGAGCAAGACATACAAGTCGGACAAGAAGATCAAGCAGCTCTGGCTGGAGCTCGACTCGTTTTCGCAGACGCCTATCACTGAATTTAGTGGTGACTTCAAAGACCTGGACTTCCTGAAATATGATGTCACCAACTTCGTTTATCACCTCAAGCAAGCTCCGCGGGTTTTCATAGTTGGATTTGGCGGTGGTCGTGACCTGCTCTCTGCACTATCTTTCGGCGCGAAGTCTGTCACTGCGGCAGATATCAATCCTGATATCATCGGCACTGTCAATGGTCGATTCGGTGATTTCTCCGGTCATCTGGACAGAGACAAGCGGGTTACTTTTGCAGCTGAAGACGCTCGCTCATTTATCACCCGCTACCCAGAGCCGCTGGATGTAATTCAAATCAGCGTGATTGACACCGGCGTAGCCTCCGGTAGTGGAGCGCTTGCTCTGACTGAAAACTCGCTCTATACGGTCGAGGCCTGGATTACTTTTCTAAAACGACTCGCTCCTGACGGAATTATTTCTTGCACACGCTGGTATGCGCCAAAAAGACCGGGCGAGATTGAAAGACTTGTTGCTGTCGCGCGTGTGGCTTTGGTGCGGCTCGGGGTGAGCGATCCACGGCGCCATATTGTCGTTGTAAGCGCAAACGATTCGGATGAAACTGGAAATCAACGGCCGGCTGCCGCAGTGCTGGTAAGTCCTCAGCCATTCAGTGATGCTGTTCTGGAAGCTGTATCTCAGACTGCTTCTCAGTTGAAATTTGAAGTGCTACTGAGCCCGCTTAAGGCGGAAACCAAAGCGCTCGAAGCGGTTGGTTCCGGAACCGCGGATGGTGGCAGAGCGGTCGGAACATTCGTCAACCTTACACCTCCTACAGACGACAGCCCTTTTTTCTTTTACATGCTGCGCCCGCTGGACCTGCTTCTGCATCCTGACGAAACCCCGGCCACAAGCGGCAGTTATGTAAAGGCTGAGTTTATTCTTGCGCAATTGCTAATCATTGTTGTATTGCTTACGACGTTGTGCATCTTGTTTCCACTATGGTCCGCCGAAGATCGCGTGGCGCTCCAGTCAGGCTGGTCCCATCTTCTCTACTTCTGTGCTATCGGCTTCGGGTATATCTTTGTGGAGATATCCCAGATGCAGCGTTTGATTATATTTCTAGGGCACCCGACTTATAGCGTGACTGTGGTGCTCTTCACGCTCTTGCTGGCAAGTGGAATTGGCAGCCTCGCGACCCAAAAGGTTCCCGACCAGGTGCTGGTCAAGTCGATGGCGATGCGCCTTGGAGTTTTGCTGACTTTAATGGCGATTTACTTTGTTGCTGCACCGGCATTACTGGAGCATTACCAGTCTTCGGACACTACCATTAGAGTGGTGTGTGCGGCTTGTTTGCTTTTCCCGCTTGGATTTTTTATGGGAATGGCTTTTCCATTGGGATTTCGGCTGGCCGACAACCGTTTCCCGAGTCTGAAGTCGTGGCTCTGGGGAGTCAATGGTGCAGCATCTGTTTGCGGATCAGTCCTGTCAGTGACGGTTGCCATCGGAGCCGGACTGTCAGCAGCTTATGCTCTAGGATTTGTTTGTTACCTGGTGGCGCTGGCCACTTTGCTTTCGTCTGGTAAGACAAGCCGTTCACCTACGGGTTCCCACATGGGCAAGGAATGACATCAACTGGCCTTATGGGGGGGGGCAGGTGTGTACGCGTTACATGAATTTCCTTTCGAAAGTAGTCACTAGACACGCAATACCAGTGCGACTGGACCACCCAGACGCTGTCTCACCAGATTCGTTAAACAGGGCTTCTAGCTGGAACTTTTGGCCATGGCGGCTTTCTGAAAGACGTATAAGCGAGACTGTTGTCTGCGTTTGCAAAGTAATCTGGGCGCTGCTTCTCGTGATAAGCCTCTTTGCCTGGGGATATGCAATTCGGGTCGCCGTCAGGAATAGCATAGTTGCCGGTTGCCTTTCGGATAAATCATGAAATGAACTTTTTTCAGAGCAAATGCGTCTATGGGGCTAAGGGCGCTGGTCGAAAGTGACAGCCGGCTGTCACAGAGGCTTGTCTGATGTAGCATGGAGAATAGGAATGGAACCTAGGATTGTGAGTCAACTACCCGGGAAATCGAGGCGCTATCCACCGATAACCGACAAATTGTTGGCGAGGGTGGTTAAGCACATTCGTGCTGCTGGCAGTCCCGTGAAAATCGTCTTGTTTGGCTCCAGGGCCAGGGGTGATTACAAGCCGGATAGTGATATTGACATCTTGGTGCTTGAGGCAACAGAACAATTATGCAATCAGAAGCGCTTTGCATACAGGCAGGCCGTGCGGGGAGTCTATCCCGACTGCACGGTACTGACGTATTCGTTAGCTGAAACAGAGAAGTGGAAGTATGTGCCAAACCAGTTTATCTCACAAGTGTTGAGCTACGGACTTGTCCTCTATGAGGATGAGGGACGAATGTGTGAGATAAGGTCAACGTCCCTAGCAGGCGGACTGGTGGCTGAAGACAGCGAGGAAAAGGACAATGCTGCCGAAAGAGAGTATGGGACACAATTTGATTTGACAAGAGACTGGCTGAAGAGAGCGGAGAACGATCTTGCTACTGCCAGGAGGGAGCTAAAGTCTGATAATGCTGCTTTTGAGATCGTTTGTTTCCACGTGCAGCAAGCAATTGAAAAGTACTTCAAGGCCCTCCTTGCTCTTCATGGAAATGCCATCGAGCGGACACATGATCTTGAGCACCTCGCTCAGCAATGTCATCAAATGGTAGCGATGCCGGTGGAATTGAAATCGCAGTTAAGGAGACTGACCGAATATGGAGTCTCGGCTAGATACGACCTCACTTTCTGGCCATCGAGAGAAACAGCTGAGGAGGCAGTCGATATCGCCGGCGAAGTCTTGGCGCTCCTTCGCCCTCAATTTCCACCCGAGGCGCAGCCATAATCAGAATTGAAATTTTACTCTCGTTGTCCAATCGTGCGTTATGGTGCGTGAGCCAGTTATCTGCGGATTTTCACTGCTGCCTGGATATCGCTATACTGATTTTGAACTCTTGGCAGCTTGGGCTCGTTATGCATAATCAGACTTGGAGGCTAGTAATTTTATGACTACTGAAGAGAATGAAGTAAGGCGTCAATTGATGGAAGTGCGGCTGGATAAGGAGCACGCAATTAGAGCTCAAGAATTCGAGAGAGCTGCCCAGCTAAGAGAACAAGAGACGATGTTGTCGGAGAAGTTGCGCGAGGTTTCTTCGCAACACCGAGATTCCATCAGACAGGGTGGTATGAAAGAAGTGGATTTTGCAGCGATATTGGCCGATTTGCAGGCGAGCCTTAACCGGCTCGAGATAAGATTTGATAGGCTTGAGCGCCGCCTTTTGAGTGAATAGAGCAAAACAACGATAAGAGCGCAGTTGCGCTCAATTTGCGAACTAGTACCGCCTTGCGAAGATGCGTGCTCGGTGTAGGGGCTGGGCCATGCCCGGCCCGCGCGATGCATGGCATCGGCCCTTTTATTATTCAACTCAATCAGGTACTAGTATTGGACTGTCTGACTGGGGCTGAGCATATGCAAGTTCTCTTTCAATCGGCGCTGCTGGTTGGCAAGCCCCTCTGTCTATCTTGAGTAATTCCGGCTTACTGCTAAACTTGGTGAGCTCATGGGAACGGTGGGTCGGGCCATCATTCGGCTGAAGGATGCTAGCTTTGCTTTAGTCTGCGCTGTCTTGATTGCACAGCAAAATACCTGCTTGGCTGTCGAGATGGAGCCCGCGACTCATGCGGCGCCGAATAGGACCTCATCTCTGGACGATGTAGCGCCGCCACCGGCTGAAGCTTTGCCCGTGCCGCGATCGTCGGAGCAAGGTCACGTGTCACTGACTGCCCCGTCTGGCAGCACCTCTGCTCCCGCTCATCCGCATTTCGCTGATTTAGACCAACTTTTTAAGGCAGTTGATTCGTTCCATCCGGATGGTTGGGATAGGGGTGACACTCAAGTTCAGTCCCTCAGCTCGGGAAGCGTGGATCCGGCGGCTTCCGATCAGCTGATCGCACTGCTGAAAGAGTATCGAGCATTGTTTGGCGTTTCTCGTGTGTATCAGCGCGGACAGCGTCGAGTTGTGATTAAGCTTTATCGATTCGAGAGTCCGCAAGGTGCATACGGAGCATATACGCTTCTGCGAGAAGGCGCTACTACTGTAATTCCCAGGGGTGACTTATCCAGCGAAGACGATCAGTGCATCTCGTTTTGGCAGGGAAATTTCTTCGTTTCGATCACAACTACCGCTGAAGATGATGATGAAGCGAAGGGCATGATGAGCGAACTGGCTCAGAAGGTAACT
>CAZSNX010000305.1:0-5674 GCA_964607945.1 uncultured Candidatus Obscuribacterales bacterium | reverse complement strand
GGAAAACAACCGGGCAAACAAGTAGAAGCAGACGCCAAAAAGGAAGATACGCAAGGCGGTCCGGAAAAACTTGAATCAAAGAAGCCGCAAGCTCCTAATGGTGGCACCCCAGATAAGACGGACAAAAAAACGGATTCCTGTCCGGCAAATCCAGCCAATGAACAAGGACCGAAAGATAAAGCCCAGCAAGGAGCAGACAAAAAGGACCACGGTCATTGCAAGCGGGACCCGCAGCCACCTTCCAAGCCTCATCAGCAGGATGGTGACAGCAGTAAACCGGGTGATAAGCCGAAACCGGGCTCGGAAGGACAAACTTGTCCCAGGCATCAAAAGGATCCCGAGAATCCACGCGGTCCGCATGGTCCAAAAGATCCGCCTGGACCAAAAGATCCCGAGAACCCACGCGGTCAGCATTGTCCGAGAGACCCGCAGGGTCCAAAGGATCCCGAGAACCCACGCGGTCAGCATTGTCCGAGAGACCCGCAGGGTCCAAAGGATCCCGAGAATCCACGCGGTCCGCACAGTCCACGCGAGCCTCACAATCCCAAGGAGCCCGATAGCCCACGCGAACCCCATTGTCCACGAGATACACACAACCCCAAAGATCCTGAAAGTCCACGTGGACCACAGTGCCCTCGCGATCCCGAAAGTCCGCGCGGACCGAGAGACGGTGGCAGAGTAGATCCCGGCCGCAATGAACCCGGACCGGATCGCTGCCCGGATTCTCGTAATCGCCCTGGGCAGTATCCCGATGACCGAAGACCGCCAAGTGACTGTTCCAGCGACGGGAGAGATGGGCGGCGCCCAGGACCCGGGCCAAGCGAAGGTCGAGACGGGCGCCCCCCGGATGGGCAAGGTGGTTGTCCTCCGCCGACCAGCGACTGCGGTGCCGGACGGCGACCGTCTAGTGGTCGCCCATCAGATGATTGCAGCCCAGGAAGAACAGCTGAGTCCAACAACCGTCCGGATTATCCGCTCCCCACTAGAAACCCGAGCGAAAGCATACCGGCTGTTCAGTCATACGAAAGACGGACCGTATCGGAGGCGCCGGCAATCCAAGCTCGTGAACAAAGGCAACCGGATTTTTCTCCACCTGTAGAAAGGAAAGGCGATTCGACTCAACCGTCCGAACAAAGTAAGAAGAATGAACGGGAAGCTGCAGACCGGCAGGTGGAGCGAACAGTAACAGCAAGTACTCGGACTGAATTCACCAGAGAACGAGAGACGAATTTACAAAGTGATCGAACGACAGCACCAGCAAAAGTTCAAATCGATGCTTCCCAAAAACAACAGGAACAGCTTCCAAAGCCGGGAAAGGATTCATCGCTCGACAACGGTAATCAACCTCGATATTCAGTGGCGAGTTTGTTGCAAGCTGGCGATCAAGCTATGAACAAAGAGTTGCCACCATTCTGGCAGACACGATCGAGCCGCCTGAGATCGGAAGTTACTGGCGAAAACCTTACCGCTCTTGGACAAAAGTCGGAGTTGCTGAAAAATCCTGACGGACTAAGCTCAATCAGTGGTTTGAAAAACGATCCTGTCATCAAAGAGATTATTTTGGGTGTTAAATCTCAATCTGGTGAATCTGGCGTAAATAAAGAATCTGATGTACTGAAAATTGCAAGCTCCAAGGGAGATCCCAACGATCCCAACCGTCCTGACAGAATTAAGTCCGGTGAACTTATTGCAGCTGCCGGCGGACGTAATGCGGACTCCGGAAAGGTCGGAGAACTTGCCGGTCAACCGAACGGAACACGACCAGATCAAATCAAGGGCGCCGACGTTAGTTCGACTGTTGCAGGTAACAAGCTGGATTCCCGAAATACAGATGGCTTAGGGCAAGGAAACAGTGCGCCTGCTGTACGTGGAAACTATACCGAGATTGTCGGCTCGAAGGAAACTGAGCAGGCAATCGGAAGGCGAGGAGAAGCTGTTTCAACTATCTCCGATGAATACCCCGGCAGAGATGGAAAGCACCATCCGGCTAAAGGCAACTCGGAAGGCGATGGGATTGGCATAACAATTCCCGACTCCGGTCTGGTAACTATCTTTGCCACTACACCGTCTGATTCGAAAGCCGATGGAACAGATAAGAAGAATGATGACAAGACAACAAAGAAAGAACCGGAGCGCAGACAGAAGTATGTGGTTAAGAAGGGAGATACGCTCGAATCAATTGCGCTCAAGATGCTGCGAAACGTCAAACTAAACTTGCTGCTATTTGAGATCAATCGCAGTTTGATACCGGCAAAGATTTCAAACGGACGATTGCTGCTAGATCTCAGACCGAAACTTGTGATCTTCCTGCCTACATCGAAGGAGATTCAAGAGTTTTGCGGCAGAGCCGGCTCTGGTAATTTCAGAAAGTTCGAATATGCCGAGGTCGCTGATGCGGATGCGGATTTTGAGGACGACCGAAACTGTTTTCCTGTTGTTCCGTCTCGCCCACCACGCGAAGCAACAGATCGCACTAACCGTCAGACAGTCTTAGAGCCGTGTAGTTCAACCAAGCCGCAAGCGCTCTCGCAGGAGGAGCTCTTTCTTGTTGCTATGTCCAACACAGTCAAGGAGTCTGTGTTGAACGTTCGGGAAAATGCGCGTGTAGTGAAGACAATCCAAGGTGAACTAACCTGCTTCCGGCTGGAGATGCGCCAGGATGAACTATGGTCTCCCGTCATAACTTATGAGACATCAGAGTCTCTTTGTCTGCGCCAGGAGTTTCTTGCCGACGGACGAAGGAAGACAATAAAGATTGACCTTCCTAGTTTTGCCGTGCGCGAACTAGCCGAAAACGATCTGCTCAGCAATTGGTCTGAATACTGCCGAGGATTTAGCTGCTCTCGTTGAGTATTGCGACTTGGCGGGGCAAATGCAAATCAGTGTAACGATGAGGGCTGAAAGCACTCAAATGCTGTGGTTTTCACGGAATTTTCACAAGGATAGCGTTTACTACATTTACTCTCAGGTTAGGCAATTTATCCCGCAACCCTTTGTAGTAATCCGGATCTCTTACGATCGGAGCTAGTGTCGCAGGATTGCTGAGCCAGGGTGTTACCAGGCAATCGGCAGATCAGGTATTTGGAAGTGAATCAAAAGATTCTCTCGGAGGCATCAAAAATGCCAACAGGCCAGACCAGCGAACCAAACGGCTGGTACCATTTCATCGCAAGAGGTAATGCTGCGTGCTCGCTGCAACGCTACGATGTTGCCGAACAGCACTTCAGAAATGCGGTGGAGGATGGAGAAAAGACTGGAATCCGAACAGATAAATTGGCTCATGCAGTCTTCAATTTGGCCTGGGTTTGTCATCAGCAGTCCAAACGCACGGAAGCAGAACAATACTACCTGCAAGCGCTCTTGTTAGTTGAAGAAGCCTATGGACCAGATCATCCCGATGTCGCGATAGTCGCCAGTTGTCTTGGTCGACTATACAGAGAAACAGACAAGCACAACGAAGCTCAGCCGCTTTTCGATCGTGCATTGCAGATTCTAGAGCAATATGCCCTGTAGCAGATAGGTAGGGCTTGCGGATATGGCTCTACTGTCCATCCTCCTGATCAAGTCGTTCGTTTTTCTAACTCATCGCTAGTTCGGCTTAAGTCGAATGATGCTGCGACGGAAAGGAATACTGTAAGGATGCTGATTCTGCTTTGGATCTCGTGCTGGTGCGCTGTCTTGTAATTCTGTCCTCAGTGATGCTCTTGCAAAGATTGGCTCAAAACGATCTGTTCTTCGAGGGCAATATCAAGCAGGACAAATTTGGGACAGTTTTTCCAGATGCCTGGGACGTACGACAACTAAGCTGTTCCTCGCAATCGCACCTTCAGTGGTTGGCGTGCAACATCCCAGGAGAAATAGCATGTTCAAAAATTCGTTGCTTGGCAAGCGCGCGGAGACCAGTAAGTCTAATTTATTCGTGAATAACAATCGGACCGTTCCTGTGTACGCGTCTACTCATAAGCCATGTCCGGACGTCTATGTCTGGGAAAAGTACATACAGGCTTTGACACCGAGATATTCCAAGGATAGGAAAGCTTATGAAACAAGCAATTCCAACTGAAAGTCTTTCGACACTTTCGGACGGATCCAGCCATCTGCAAGTTCTAGGACACGCCGGTCGGAAATGTCTTGTTTGCCCAGCGCAGCGCTATTCGGTAGTAACATCGGGAAAGATGGACAGCTCCCCATCATGCGTGCGATTACGCATCCGGTAGACGACTTCGGTGGTAATCGGGTCTCCATTGACGAATAACTTGTGCACCTTGCCGCTTTCGTCAAACCAGCCTGCATAGTGTTTGATCGTATCGGGAGCGCGCTCTCCCAGCCACCAAAGTTCGGCACCGCCGAATTTTGCTCCGGCTATCTTGCGAGGTTGGTTGATTTCGTTCAGCAGCACTCCTCGCTCATCGGTCTTGATCCCGATGTCCTCCGACTTTCCGATCTCTTCAAACGGTTTCTGCGGCGGATGGAGCACCAGAAATTCTTCGGTGAATTCGGCGACCGGGGCCTCGCGACCGGCGGCCGAGAACAGTCTGCCCCGGTTGCCGAAAATAAGCTCTCTTAAATCCTGAACGCCTAGCTCGTCCACCAACGATACATTTTCGTCATCGCCGGAAGAGGCACTCGATGGAGCAGCTTTCTCCGTCGAAGAAGATGCCGGGTCAGACGTGCTGGAATCGTCTCTGTCGCTATCCAACCTCAAGCTCCCTCAGAAGACTCTCCTCCACCTTCTGCGCCCTCGCGCTCGAAGTTTTCGAGAGCCTGCCTTACTTTGTGCAGCAAAACCAGCTGTGCGTCAGTAGAGAGTTGCTGATCTTTGATCAAATGGACTGCCAGACAGTAGGAAAGATCGACATCGCTTTGACCGATCAAACGTTCCGTCAACAGCCGGCAGAACCAGGCGGCAGAGTCTGACGCCGGTGTGTCCTTGCGATTGATCGAAGAATTGAAATCGAATTTGATCTTAGGATCTCTTACCGTTTCGGAAACCTCGAAGCGGTAAAGGCATTTCGATGTGCAAGGGCCGCAAGTAGGCAGCGGACCTTGATCGCGCTTGTGTAATTCGACGAAGTCATCACGCCATTGCCTGAGCACTTGAATGTCCAGGCGCCGATTGACTTCTGTGGGCTGGAATGCCGGCCGCAACAAGTTTAGCCAGCGGAGATGCTGCTCTCGCACCTGATCGAAGAACCAGTAATTCTCTTCGCCTTTGCGTTCGAAGTAACGCTCGGTAGATTGAGTCAAGGCGCACCACGTGATGCCGGTCAGATTGCCGGAGCGAGCGCGACCACCGATGATACGCTGAATTTCATGAATAATTTGAGCGCGAAAGTGAACCAGCTGAGTTAGATCTTTTACGGTCGAGAGAATGTAGCGATTGTAGACCTGTCTGAACAGAGGATCGTCCGCTACCGGAATCGCCGTGTCCAGGATTGCTGAATCGCATCTGTGCAAGCAGAACTTGCAACCCAAATGGCGGTCGAACGTCGAGACTATATCGAGCCCTTTCATCGCGGCCCGTACTACTTCGTCCGATTCTTCCGGCGTTTCCGGTGGTGGTACCTCGGCCGTCTTGTCATAAATAATGGCCAGGTGATAAGGCATTTCCATCTTTTCCGCGTACACGATTGCACGCCCTTGCCCGAGCGCGGTGACGTGTCGCTTTTGAATG
>CAZSNX010000304.1:0-5691 GCA_964607945.1 uncultured Candidatus Obscuribacterales bacterium | reverse complement strand
TACTCAAGAAGAGACCAATCAGCTCGTTGGTTCAATTGCTAAGAAGTTGGAAGACGATAAGGTCTTGCCGCGCGTGTCTCTGTTTGAAGCTAAGCGTAATTTCGACAGGATAGATGTGGGAGGAGATGGGACGCTTCAAGTCCGCGAACTCAATGCATTTAAGGGGCAAAGAGATGTAAATGAACTCCAGCAGAGATTGGTCGATCATGTTGTGAAAAACTTTGATGCTGTCGGCGATCATAAATCAGATTGGACGAGTAACAGCTCAATTGCAATGACTGAGCTGGACGCTGGTATAAAGGCTGCTGCAGAGAGAGAGCAAAGAGAGACTGCTTTGGCTAATCTGTTCCAAAAGGACGCTAAAGGAACGAGCCTGTACGACAAGCTTAAGGATGACAACGGCAACATTCCTCCACAGGCGATTGGCAATCTCTTGGATATGGACAAGCAGAATCCAAAGGTGCTTGGCTTGACAGATCAAGATCGTGCCAGCCTGAAGTTCCTAAATGAAAGTAAGACGATAAATCAGCAGTACAACGCCTTCGCCGACGATCTGAAAAAGGATGATTTGAAAAGGTTGTGCCAAGACAACGGGCTTGCCTTCGACAAGTTGGTGCCTGCAGAGACCGAAAGAAATAAATTGGCTTTAGAAAGCTTTTTTCACAAGAATACAGGCGCAGAAAGTCTCTATGATCGCCTAAAGGACAGTAATGGCAACATTCCTGATGGTGCAGTAAAGAGATTGCTCGATTTTGATGCTAAGCTTCCAGCCGCAGCGAATCTTTCAGATCGTGAGCGCGAGGCGCTTAAGGCTTTGTCCGCAGATGGTTTGACGAAAGATGCCTTGGAGAAGAAGTGCACGGAAAACGGATTGGATTTTTCGAAATTGGCTGCCGGTGACACGCAGACGGAAAAAAAAAGTCCTAAAGTAGGCGAATCTGTTCAACCTCCAATCAGCGATGGCAACCGTTCAGCTGTAACAAACGACAGTAATCGTTCGACTGCAGCAAGTGACAACAATCGTTCGGCTGTAGCTGGTGATAGTAACCCCCGGTTCATAACACCGAAGCCGATTGGGCAGATAATTCAAGAGTCGCAGGCGCGGTCTGACTTGAGATCCGGTGACAACCACGGCAATTCCTCGAAAGAGCCACACGAAAGGGTCAACAATGGGACACACACTAGCCTAACAACACGTCCGGAGATTCATGGTGCGTCTAAAGAAGGTGACAAGTCTGCCTCGGCCGCTCAGGGCGAGAAGCATCTAACTACCAAGCAAGGCGATCATCATGGTTCCCACAAGCAAAGTGATCAGAATTCGTCGGCGCGCCAGGGCGAGCATAACGAATCTGTCAAACGAGCCGAGCCACAAGGGAATCTTGCCGGTGACAAAAACCATCGCTCAGCAGCCCAAGGCGAACAGCGTACGAGTGCGACGCAAATTGAGCAGCCTGCAAACCTGAAGCAAGGTGATAGCAATGCTGCGGCAAGTCGGGTCGAGCAAACTCCAGTGACTCCGGAGCCGCCGCGAGCATTGGCAGCCGTCGAGCAAGCAAAGGTAGATGAGAAGTTGAAAGACGCCTTAACAGTTCAAAGAGGCGAGTCTTATCCACATTGCGCTGAGCGCTTGTTGGCTTTAGCCGGCAACAACGATCCCACCGGCGCTCAAATTAGGAGGCTCGCCCGCCAGCTGTGGATCGCTGATCACAAGCGCGAAGCATATGGTCTGCGCGTTAATCAAGTTCTGAATTTGAGTGACGAGATCAGGAAGAACAAGGACGTCGCGAAGCTGTTTGCTTAGTTGAGTTAGATGGCATCCCGTTAACCTTTGGGATGCCATCTAAATTCTTTCCAAGACTGGGCTCTGAAGCGTGATTGATGATTTGCATTGGGCAAATCTAGATCGGAAAGGCTATCTGTCCCTTCAGCGTACGGTGTGACCGGGCTATGAAAAATAAATCGTTGGTAATAGCGTTCTCTGCTTTAATGCCATTTACTGTGAGTCAAACTCCTGCATCATCTCAGGGCATTGTGGAAGCAGGCAGCGTTTATTCTATGTCATCGATGGGAAGCCCGCTTACAAGATCTTTCGCAAAGAGTGTAGCGCGTGTCTATTCTGCTCCAACGGTGAAGGTTGATTCTGCCACTTCCGATGAGCCGCCTGATGTTCGGACTTTATATGGGCAACAAGCCAACGAACTCTACCAGAAGGCGATGATTGCTCAGAAGAAGGGAAACAAAGTTCAAGCGGAGAAGCTTTACAGGCAGAGCTTAGAGATACGGCAAAATGTATGGGGCTCTCGCGATCCGGCCGTGCCGGCGATCATGGTGATAGTTAGTAAGTTAGAGCAAGAGCAAGGAAAGTTGGCTGACTCCGAGCAAACGGCCAGAAAGGCGCTCGCTGCGATGACTCGCATGTATGGTGCATCCAGCGAATACATCAGACCACAAGAGAGACGATTGGCGGAAGTACTGGAAGCTCGAGGAAAGGAGAGCCACTAAGAGCTGTTAGCTCATGAACGAATCCAAATTCAAGTTTCTGAACGGGAGCTTCCAAGCCCGCCTGTTCTCATCCGGCTGGAGAACATGCGGACTTGGGAGCTTCGAACCATGAGGTCGGGCGTTCGAATCGCTCTGAGAACGCCAGAATTCAGTGGATTTCGTTTCGATTTTTATGCCGTTGTTATTATTTGACTCTAGTATCAAATATCACAGAGTTGACTTCGGGCTAGTAACTGCAACGGTTGTTCCATGCATAACATCGGCTCGGCAATGCATTGCTCGCGCGTATGATTTTGTGCCTGGAAGGAGAGGGATTGAATGAGAGACATCGGGCGATACTTCATGTCCCAACTAGGCGGCGAGCAACATCAGCAGCAGTATCGCTCGCGCGATGATGCATACGGACCTCTTCAGCATGAAGCCGGAGTCTTTAGTAACATTTTGCGAAGTCGGCTGCACTCCCAGGGAGCAGATCGTACGCTGTCTGATGCAAGTTCCGGAAAGCTTCTGCCACCATTTACAATCGATCACGGACGCTATGAGCACCACGGGCACTATGATAGGCAAGGACATCATTACGGACATGCCGATCTTGATTCGCGCAAGTCTATTGCGGACTTAATCGGGGAAGGGAAGTTTCGCCGATACGGCAGGCAGCATGCGGGCGATCATCGTCAATCAGACGCACTGTTGATGGAGCCTCTGGAATCTTTTCAGCGGCGTGCCGAACGTCCGCCCAGTGTGAACGTCATGTTTGGCGACGCTAACAGAGCGGCCGGTGACGACCGCAGTAACGCCAATTTCGAAATTGGTAAGTACGGACGAGTGACGGTTCTAAGAGATCCCGAGTTGAATCACTTACGGGAGATTCGAATTCATCTGGATCGCGAAGCTGGTCAGCTTTGCCCCACACCCAGACAACAATACAGCTTGAATCAGTTGCTGACTTATCTCGGCGAACGACTAAGGCGCCAATTCGGGGCCGCTTGTGACGGTGGCATCAGGCTCGACGATCAACAAGGGCTGTCCGGCGGCGATGGCAGGCGCGTTCAGAACAGAAATTTTGCGCGGCAAGAGCGCTTTCATCCCGAGACGGAAGAGCAGATTCATCGGATGAATCGCTTCGATGGCGCTGGACATGGGCGTTTGTCGCACCGTGAGGTGGATGATTACTTTTCGCGGCGAACTGTGCCAAAGCAGCAAGGCGAGAGCCGTTCCGTGATGGCGGCAAAAGAGGCGATGTCTGCATTGTTCAATCCGGACAGGCGTGCACCTTACGATACCGTCCGGCAAGGATTGTCCGGCGGACTGGAGATCGGTCGCTATGGGTTGACTGCAGAGCACCTACAGGGTTGGTTGGCAAAACATATTGGTTCTCCGCCGGAATGGCAGAGACTTCAGGGTGTGGCGCAAGACGGGCGGTTGCCGCGAGCCTATGCCGAGCAGTTTCAGAATCCGTACTTCATGGGTGAGTTTTTGGGATTTGTTGAAAATTTGAAGACCGGGCATCGGCCTGTCTCTGCTCTCGATATGAGGCGACTTATGCCCAGAGAGTTGCAAGAGAGCGTAATGACAGATCTAGTTGGAGACTATGCGCGAAAATGTCGTGGCAATATGGGAGCAATCGCTCTTTCTTACCGACTTGGTCGAAACTCAGATCAACTAAGCGCTGCGGACTTGAACGACCCGCACAACCAAAATTACGCGCGGACTGCGCTGAGGTTGTACGGCTTGGCTCAATCGAGGCAAATGTCACAAGGTGATTCGGAAATCGAGTACATTTGCAACAGAGCTGAGCTTGGCAACAGACTTTCAGACGGGCGGTACTCAGACAGGAGGCGATCCAACCGCGAATCCGAATCCATATCGGAAAATGGGTATACTACCGAGCGATCGCAACTTGGACACAGGCTTGTCGCTCAGGCAGTCAAAACAGCTCATCAAATGAACTCGATTGGTTGGTGCGCCAGAGGAGTAAAGCGCACACTGCGTCACTTCGGTGTCGATGGTATTGAGGGTCATGCTGCTGACACAAAAGAGTTTTTCGATCGAGACAGACGATTTAAACGAGTAGATCTTAACGACTTGCAACCGGGAGATATAGTGGTCAGGGGAAGGTCTCGGGGGCATAGATATGGTCATGTTCTCGTCTATCTGGGAAATGGCATGGAAGCAAGCGACCACGTGCAACGCCTTTCCAAAGCCTCTAAATATGGTGGCTCCTGGGCTTATCGGATGGTCAGCACATAACTAGAGAATCGCTCTGCGGAATGTAAAATAGGAGTAACTTCCGGCGTCGGCGGGACTTACTTTGCATGGCCAAAATACTGTTGGTAGAGGACGACCGAGATTTGACCGTTTTGATTGGAGATGCGCTCGAATCTGAAAAGCATCTGGTTGAAATTGTTCATTCCGGTTTGGACGGACGGGAGTGTTTGCTCATGTCCAAATATGATGCAATCATTCTGGATTGGGACCTGCCGGAGCTTACCGGATTGGATGTTTTGAAGACCTTTCGAGCAGCTGGTGGAAACACTCCGGTAATGTTTCTGACCGGTAAGGCCAATCTGGCTGACAAGGAGGTTGGATTTAACGCCGGTGGTGACGATTATTTGACCAAACCTTTTGAGATGAAAGAGCTTGTGTTACGTCTACGAGCTATTCTGCGGCGTCCGGTTCAGATACAAGACGAAGCGCTTAGGGTGCGCGATATTGTGCTGGATATTGGGCAGCATCGCATCACTAAAAGTGGTGTCGAGCTCAAGTTGTTTCCCAAAGAGTTTGCGCTTCTGGAGTTTTTGATGAGACACCCTAATCAGACTTTTAGTGCCGATAGCCTGCTCAAGCATGTCTGGCATTCCGACTCCAATGCGGGCGTCGAGACTCTGCGCCAGAGTCTGGCTCGACTGCGGCAAACAGTCGACAGCGATCGCGCCAATCTGCTAATCCGAACGATTTACGGAGTCGGGTACCGGCTTGAACCATAAAGAGTGCCGCGGTGCTGCTACTTCTTTTGAGCCCGGGCCCAGGAATCTTTGAGAGTCACGATGCGATTGAACACCGGCGCTCCCGGTTTGCTGTCTTTCACATCGGCGATAAAATATCCTTGCCTCTCGAATTGAAAACGCTCTTCCGCTTTGGCTTCACCGAGGCTTCGCTCCAGTTTGCAGCCGCTCAAGACTTGCAGTG
>CAZSNX010000303.1:0-5741 GCA_964607945.1 uncultured Candidatus Obscuribacterales bacterium | reverse complement strand
AGCTCAACGGAAAGACCGTCGCGATTCAGGGAGTCGGTAATGTCGGTTATCACCTGTGTAGTTATCTTTCAGCGGCTGGAGCCAAGTTGGTAGTTACCGACATTTATCCGAATCAACTCGAGAAGGTAGTTCAAGAGTTCGGCGCCGAAGTGGTCGGACCGGATCAAATTTATGAAGCCGATTGCGACATTTTTGCTCCATGCGCATTGGGAGCTATCCTCAATTCGCGAACGATCCCGACCCTCAAGTGCAAAATAGTTGCTGGCTCGGCTAACAATCAGTTGGAGACCGAGTCAGACGGCTATTCATTGTTCAAAAAAGGGATTGTTTATGCTCCCGATTACGCAATCAACGCCGGCGGACTGATCAACGTTGCAGCCGAACTCGATGGCTACAATCAGGAGAAGGTGCTCATCAAAGTCAGCCAGATCTATTCAACAATCGAGAATATTCTTGCTCGCTCGAGCAAAGAAAACGTTCCGCCGCATGTTGCAGCCGACAGGTTGGCAGAGCAGCGCATCGATGAAGGCCGACTACAAAAAAAAGCTGAGGGCGGATGCTGCGCAGTCAGTGGCCAGTTATCCGCAAGCGTTTCCGCTGTCTGATTGTTCGACTATCTGATGGATTTTTGCAGGGATGGAGTTTACTCCATCCCTGTGATTTTTCTCGACGGCTCTCGCTGTTGGGCGGCTACCGGCACCAAGATACGGTCAGTTTTCAATGGTGCTAGGATTCAATTTGGAGATGTCGAGTTGAAGGTAAAGAAGTGATTGGCACAAACACAATCTATTACGAATTGGAGTGTCCGGTGTGCGGAAAGGTGGTGCGCTCCGGTATCGGATTTCGAGCCGGACTGATCAAACAGATCAATTACCATGTCGGCGAGAAGCTCAAATGGGGCAGCGGCGAAGGAAGCAGACCGGCAGAGCGACCGCCTGAAGGCAATCTTAAGACAATCGGATACTTCAACTGCGACAACCCGCGCTGCGACACTTGGAAGGACTGCTTTCCAGAGGTTCAAGAAGCGGTAGTGATCATTGCCAATGACGAGATCAAAGACGTTCAAGTGATCAATTACAAACCGTCCGAGCATACTTTCGACATCCTCGAGCCACAAGGATTGGAATAGCAGAGTTTTGTGAAAGCGGGCAGTATGTATTTGTCCTGTAGGAGCGGCTCAGGCAGCCGCTCAGGAGAAATGAACAATGAAGCGGATCGCTGCAAGAAGCTCTGCTCTCGATGGCATCCTGATTGCTGTGATGTCTGGTTAAGCCGACGAAGCCGGTTTCGATACCTCTCCTTGTCGCGCTGATATAATCAACAACCCGCAAGAGGACGACGAGGAATCAACTATGCCGCCCAGAGAGTTCTTGATGATCCCGGGGCCGACCCCGGTGCCCGATGCAGTTCTTCAGGCAATTGCACGGCATCCGATCGGGCATCGCACAGCGGACTTTTCGCGTCTTCTGCGAGAGGTAGTCAACGGGTTGCAAGCGCTGGGCGAGACGAGCAACGATGTTTTTGTTCTGACATCCTCAGGAACCGGAGCTATGGAAGCGGCAATCGCCAATACCGTAAACTCCGGCGATAAAGTCCTCAGCCTGGTTCAAGGGGTGTTCAGTGAACGTTGGGCGAAGATCTCCGAAGCTTATGGTGGCAAGGTCGATCGCTTGAAAGTTGAGCCTGGTGAAGCAATTGAACCTGCCGCTGTAGCTAAAAGACTTCAAGGTGATAAAGAGATCAAAGTCGTCACCATCACTCATAACGAAACATCTACTGGTGTCGTAAACGATCTCGAAGGAATTGCCGGTGTCGTTAAGGAGCATGGTGCGATCTCGATCGTCGATGGTGTAACGAGCTTCGGTGCGTGTCCGGTGGCAATAGACAGATGGGGTGTCGATGTTCTTGTTACCGGCAGCCAGAAAGCATTGATGCTTCCACCCGGACTCGGTTTTATCTTCGTCGGGCCGAAGGCCTGGGTAGCTCATGCTCGTTGCAAGAACCCGCGCTTCTACTTCGATTTCGCCAAATACAAGAAGTCTCTCGATGCGGATACGACGCCGTTTACTCCCAACGTCTCCTTTGTGGCAGGCATGAAGGTAGCGCTGGGATTGATTGCCGAGGAAGGAACGCAGGCGGTTTTTGCCCGGCACGAAAGAATGAAGTCGGCTCTTAGAGCCGGACTGACTGCAATGGGACTCGAACTGTTCGTAAACGGACCGCATGCCAGCCCGACCATCACTTCGATTGTGCCGCCGAAGCACATCGCTGTTGATGCTATCCGCAAGAAAATGCGGGAAAAACATCGAATTCTGATTGCTGATGGGCAGGATGATTTGAAGGGAAGGATCTTTCGAATCGGGCATATGGGCTATGTCTTCGATCGCGACATATTAATGACGCTTGCTGCGCTGGAAACCGTCTTGTCGGACCTCGGATATGCCTGTCCACCCGGCAAAGCGATTAGTGAAGCGGTCGCCGTACTCAACCAGCTCTCTGGTTTGTTCGGTTAAACATTTTACAGAAATGGATCTCAAGAAGCTCTTTCTGGTATTAAGACAGCAACTGACGGCTATCGAGTCGACCGCTCCTCCGGTTCGCTGACAAGCAGCCGAATGAGACAAGCGGTGCGGCGCCGGCAGCTGTAGCCAACAAGCAAAATGGCGCGAGGCGCGCACAATGTCAAAAGTTACTAAAAAGCTGCTCTTATCCCTGATCGTTTTGCTGTCTTGTTGGGCAATGGTGCTTCCTGCTAATGCCGTCTACTTTGGCTATTGGCCGTACTCGTATACCAACTATTGGGCGTATCCGCTAACCAGTATGGCTTACGGATTGACCCGGCCGCTCTACGGATTGGCCAGAGCAGCTACTTACCCGTTTTATGGATTCAACGGCTCGGCTGGATATTGGAATCCCAATGCTCGTTTTCAAACTTACGGGCTGGGCGCCTTAGGATATCCAGGTTACGGTACCTCGCCCTGGAATCAGGGAGTGTACTCGTACAATCCTGGCCAGTTTCCGATGTGGCCTGGTTCTCAATCGCGCGAGCAGATATTGGCGCAAGACAGAGCATTGGTGTCCAGAGCAAATGATTCACTCAATCCGGCCGGTGCGGCAAACGCTCCGCCGCCGGTTTATTCACCAGCTCAATCAAATATGATGCCTGGACAAGCACCGCCATTTTCTCCGCCACCGATGCAAGCGCAGGGATTTCCCTCGCTTGGAATGGCCACTCTGCCTGCGTCTGCACCAGCGGTGGTTAAAGGTCCCACCGGACTTCAGCCCGGAATGCCGTTAGGAGCATCGCCGCTCGCCAGTTCTATGTCAAAACCATTCATCGATCGCATCAACAAGAATTTCAAAGGCAACATCAAGAATGCCCTCTTTGATCCCGAGACCAGATCGATGGCGAGAGCGGTCGGCTTGGTGGGACCTGACGACGTCTTCGATGCGGATTTGAGCGCCAACCGGGTAGCTCTGGCTAAGCATATCTTGCAAGAATCATCGCTCGATCCGGTGCAGAAAATTGACGCGCTGCGTACAGTCCTGAAGCGTTAGATGCTAGGCTCAATCCTTGTGTTCAAGAGTTCCGCGGCGGCATAGATGACCAAGACGACAACGCCACGACACCGACGTGAGGACGGGCTTCGTTTCGAGCCGGGAGTGGCTTCCGGACTCGGCTTCGATCCAGCCGAAGCAATCTCGTCGCTGACAAAAGCCGATGCCACCATGGGCAGGCTCATCAAGAAAGTCGGACAGTTTCGACTGGAGCTGGACGAAATGCTAACACCGTTCGAGGCGCTTGCCGAGTCAATCGTTTATCAACAGTTGACTGGAAAGGCAGCTGCCACAATATTCGGCAGAGTAAAGGCGCTTTATCCGGAAGGTCGTCTTCCGGCACCCGGATTGATAGTTGAAACTCCCGACGAAATGCTTCGGTCTGCCGGATTGTCGCGCGCAAAAACTCTCGCTCTCAAAGACCTGGCCGCAAAGCAGGGCGCTGGGCTGATTCCGTCTCTGGCTGAATTGCATAGCATGGGTGATGACGAGATTGTCGAGAAGCTGATTGCAGTGCGCGGGGTGGGACGCTGGACCGTGGAAATGCTCCTGATCTTTAGATTGGGTCGTTCCGATGTTTTACCAGTAAACGACTACGGTGTTCGCAAGGGATTCGCGCTGACTTATCGCAAGGACGATTTGCCGGCGCCGAAAGAACTGGCAAAGTTCGGTGAGCGCTGGCGCCCGTACCGCACGGTCGCGGCCTGGTATCTCTGGCGTTCTCTGGAGCTTTAAGCGAGCTGTCCGTTACTTGTCGGCTCTGGTGCCGGCAGCTGTTTTCGCTCTCGATTGGCTGACAGCCGAGCACGTCTCTAAAATGTATGCAAACATAAGCGGCGCCACGATCGTCGCATCGGACTCGATCACGAAACGCGGAGTGTGCTCTTCCAGTTTTCCCCAGGTGATCTTTTCGGTCGGCGTTGCACCGCTGTATGACCCGTAAGAGGTGGTGCTGTCTGAGATTTGGCAGAAATATCCCCAGAATGGGCAGGCTTCTTGCAAATCTTGCAAAATAAGCGGCACCACGCAAATTGGGAAATCACCAGCAATGCCGCCGCCGATCTGATAAAAACCGATCTTCGATTGCTTGGATGCTTGCTTGTACCAGCTCACCAGCTCGATCATGTAATCGATGCCGGAGCGAATTACTTGCGAAGTTGATATGTCACCGGAGATCACATGAGAAGCAAAGATATTTCCGAGCGTGCTGTCTTCCCAGCCCGGAGTGAAGATTGGCAGATCTTTCTCGGCGGCAGCTAATAGCCAAGAATGTTTCGGATCGATTTGATAATCCTTCACCAAGACGTTGGACTTTAGCAATCGATACAAAAACTGATGCGGCAGCAAGCGCTCTCCGGCTCGATCTGCTGCCTGCCACAGTTCGAGTATATGGTGCTCGATCTTTCGAATGGCTGTATCTTCGGGAATGCAAGTATCGGTGACGCGGTTCAAGCCGCGCTCTCTGAGCTCGGTCTCTTGAGTTGCTGTCAGCTCTCGATAATTAGGAATGCGCTCGTAATGATTGTGTGCTACGAGATTGAAGACATCTTCTTCCAGATTGGCTCCGGTGCAGGTAATCGCTTGCACCATGTCTTGTCGGATCATATCGGCCAGCGACAATCCGAGTTCGGCTGTGCTCATCGCACCAGCCAATGTAATCATCATCTTGCCGCCGGACTGCATATGCTCAACATAGGCGATGCTTGCATCACGCAGTGTAGCCGCATTGAAATGACGGAAGTGATGATCGATAAATTCGGAGATGTTTGCCACTTTGATTTTACCCGTATGAAGAGAGTCAACGGATCCTAACATGATTTTCCCGGTGCAATCGGTTTCGTGAAAGCAAGGTTTTACCTTTGTCCACAGGCTAAGACGGCTGTCATCCCTTGCCCCAATGCCTGAGCTCGCCTTCCATTAGTGCTCGCCACAGCGGCTTGCCTTCCTGGTCATAATCAACGTTGAGAATTCGGATCCGCATGCGGCGCGGAGAAATAATGTTGTATTGCGCAGTTACTTCCGTGTAGCCGCTGTGGATTGGTCTTCGGAGTCTGTTGTCGACGATCGTGACGTAATCGATCCGCATCTGTTCGTAACGGTTTTCGGTCAGTTGTGTTACTTCATTCTTGACTGGACGAGCGATGTTCGTTCCACCAGCTACCAGGGCTGGACCGGTATGCGCC
>CAZSNX010000302.1:2822-5751 GCA_964607945.1 uncultured Candidatus Obscuribacterales bacterium | reverse complement strand
AACGACTCCAGCTCTCGACAGATAAACTGCCTTACGTCATCGGTAAGTAGCCCACCACCTTTTTGCGTAGCCCTGTCCATTGTCTGATCGAGACTCGCTCCCTGCTCGCCGAACGCACTTTCGAGATGCCGCAGATATCGACCGGCCAGTTCGACAGTATTGTCCCGGCTTAACTGTTTCAACTTTTCGATCAGCTCTTGAACTTCCTCTGCCAGTGTTGCCTTCATCAATTTACTGGCCAGACGAGTAGCCTCTTCGTCAGGACTGCAGGCGATTCCTGCCAGCACTCGTCTTCTGTCGACCTCACGATTTCCTTCCGCTCTCTTCGAAGGAGCCTGCTCTTTGTGCATCAACTCACGAAAGTTGAGCTCATTTAACGCTTCGAGCAACGCGATCGATTTCTCCGGATGCAGCTGATCGGCACCATAGTCCCCGGTGATTTTCGCCTGCTCTGCCAAAGCATTGAGAAAGACCACCCGCGCCTCTGGAGACTTGATATCTATCACTACGTCGGCGCTTTCCACAAGTACTGTGCCACCGCGCGCCGATATGTTGGCGCTGCCATCGGCAATTACTACTGCGCGTCCGGAGACCTCAACAGCGCAATCCTTCACATGGGCTACGGCTTCATCCTTTACGCCGACCCAGCCCCCAGTAGTACGCACACTCGCTCTTCCAGCAGCGACAACCTTCGCGTCTCTGGCTACGACACTGGAATGCCCATCAGCGAAGCCGAACACCTTGATCCCATAGAGCTCTCCGGTCGCATTGCCGTGCAGGAAAACCTGCGAATCTCCCTTCACACAGACATTTGACCAATCCGTCGCAACGACCGCCCCAGACTCAACCGTACCGGAGGCGTGGCCGGACAGCTTGAGAAATCCCCCGTCCCGCATGACAACACTACTGGCCTTGCGAGCATCTATCCTCTCTCCCGGAGCTGCCTGCACATGAGTATTTCCATCAATCACCGTCGCTTCTTTGCTTTCGACACTGGACAGCGACTGTACCGCTTCTTGCAACCACTCTAAGAGAATTTCATCGGACTCCGCGCCTGGATTTGCTTCAGTATCCCCTAGCGGTCTGGCATCAAGTTTTCCAATCTCGTCGTTCTTACTCATTTAAAACCGCTTATTGTTAATCGTCCCATCAACAGCCGGGCATCCACGGAGAAGACATAACTCGTGCTCGACTCTGCATTTATATACCCACCGCTAAACCTCAAATTGTTAAAGCTGTTGCTGGAGATACGCCAGTAACCACGAAGGCTAGCGCCGTCCAGCCTCTTCCGACGAGCCTGAATGAATCTTTGCGCATTAAAATCGATCATGACTTGCCGAGCCAAGGACTGTTTCCAAATCGCATCAGAGGAACACCTGGCCAACTTTGGCATACATGCAGCATCAGAGGTAGTTGCTGATCTCGCTGATCGCAACACGTTTCTAAGAGCCGATTCCATGCGTAGGGATGCGCGCTTACCTATGACACTCTGTTTAACAAGATATTGAAAGATCAAGCCATCAGCCAAATTATTCTGCAAGTCACAGCTGAGTCCTCATGTCAACCGGCTGCTAAGAGTCGCGGTGATCCATATCAAAAGTAAGGATGCTAGCCAGTGTTCTGCAGGTACCGTCAAGGCTCTACGAATATTTGTAGCTGCATCTTACCTTTTAGTTTCTATAAGACTGTAGTTCTCAGGAAGTAATTCCGGGTACATTTATTGACCTCGAATTGCGGTTTCAAAAGGTTTTCACAATGAAAGTCAGAAGAAGGCTCGTTCTGGGTATTACGGCATCCCTGCTGGCATCGATGGTTTCCACAGCAGGATTTTCACCGGTGGCGGCGCAAAAATCGGCTTCGTCCAGCTTGAAGTATACAGATGACGAGAAGGCGATTCGTTCTCAAGCGGAACAGTACGCAAAGGCATTTGCTATGGGCGATGCAAAGACCATTGCCGATCAGTGGACCAAGGACGCTACATTTCTTGGTCTGGACGGACGCGAGTTGCATGGTCGCGACGAGATAGAAAAGACCTTCTCGAAGTTGTTTGCTGCCGGCGGCAGGCAACCGATGCGCGTCGAAATTGAATCTATTCGTTTCCCAGCTCCCAATGTGGCAATTGAGCAGGGGATAACGCGAGCGATTCAATCGCCTACGCCTGATAATGCGAGTCGATACACGGTTGTTCATGTCAAAGAAAACAATCAGTGGCTAATCTCGAACGCAACCGAGACAGCCTATGTTCCGCAATCAAGCTCGGAATATCTAAACGATCTTAGTTGGCTGTTGGGTGATTGGTCAGCAGCCAATGATAAGGACAAATTGCATTTCAAGGCGCGTTGGGTGGCAGACAAGCATTTTATTCTTTGCACTTATCATTTTGACGGAGCTGATCCGGACAAGATTTCCGATGCCGAGATTATTGGCTGGGACCCGGTAAGGAAGGAGATATTTTCCTCGAGCTTCGGCGCCGGTGGTGGTTTTGGGCAGGCACAGTGGGTGCGCGATGGGCAGTGCTGGGTGAGGCAGGCTTGGGCTGTCACTCCGGAAGGTTCTAAGGCCAGTGCCATCTATCGAATCAAATCTCAAGGCAAAGACGCATTTACCTGGCAGTCGGCTAAGAGAACTCTCGATGGTGCTGAATTGCCTGACACCGACGAGATCAAGGTAGTAAGAGACACAACAACTAAGTAGCATTTGGAGGGTTTATGTTTGATTCTAGTAGTCGAATTTCCAGAGCTGCACTGCTTCTTGTGTTGTGTAGCTCGGTACTGAGTAATTCCGCTTTTGCACGTGGGTTCGGTGGTGGTGGCGGGTTCAGTCGGGGTGGGGGTGGTTTCGGCGGCTTCAGCCGCGGTGGTGACTTCGGTGGTGGCGGTTTTGGAAATCGCGGTGGCGATTGGGGCAACCGTGGCGGCGATTGGGGCAA
>CAZSNX010000302.1:0-2722 GCA_964607945.1 uncultured Candidatus Obscuribacterales bacterium | reverse complement strand
GGCGATTGGGGCAACCGTGGCGGCGATTGGGGCAATCACAGCGGCGACTGGGGCAACCGTGGCGGCGACTGGGGTAATCACAGCGGTGATTGGGGCGGTGGAGATCATAGTTGGGCGAATCACAATTGGAACGATCATCCGACACCAAATCGGTCTGGTTGGCACGATCAACCGATTGCAACGGACGGCGGCTTCGGTCGAATTGCCAACCATCCTAATTTCAATAACTACGGTCACATCGGTAACAACACCTACAACATCAACCGGAATACGCTCGTAAACAATGGCAATATGGTTCGCGGTAATTTCAACCACTACGGTGCTTTCAATGACGGCTGGTATGGTGCTCATCCGGGCTGCTGGTACGGTGGTTGGCCGGCGAGCTATTGCTACAACCCGACTGCCTGGGCGGTAATGGCTCCCTTCCTAGGAATGACAACTGGAATGATGTTTGGAATGGGAATGGGCGCCTTGGCCAGTGGTGGCGGCGGCAACGGAAATGGCAGCTCAACTACTGTTGTAAATGCGCCTGTCGAGTACGATTACGGCAATAACATCACCTATCAAGATGGTGGTGTTTATTATGGTTCTCAGCCTGTGGCAACGGCTGGTGAGTATTACGATCAGGCTTGGAATTTGGCTCAATCGGCACCGGAGATTCCGTCCAAGGAACAGCCCAAGCAAGCAGATTGGAAGCCGTTTGGCGTATTTTCATTAGTTCAGCAAGGGCAGTCGGATTCGACTACTTTGTTCCAGATTGCAGTAAACAAAGATGGAGTGTTGCGCGGCAACTACTACAACACGCTAACAGACGAGACAAAGCCAATCAATGGCGCCATTGACAAAAAGACGATGCGCGCCTGCTGGACCGTAAGCGGAGTCAAAAAGGTCGTTTACGATACCGGTGTCGCTAACTTGATGGACGCTCAAAGTCCTATCCTTGTGCACTTCGGCAAGGATAAGACCGAGCAGTTCATCTTAGTGAGACTGCAACAGCCAGGGCAGCCAAATCAAACGCAGCCGACGCCGTTGTCTACCCGCCAGGTATTAAAGCTGCAAGGCTAGATTAACTGCAAGGCTTAATAAATTTCGCTTACTCGTGATCGACTATCGTTTGTAATCGGATGCCGGGACGGTACTGTCGGTGGCTGCCCAACTACATTCATTGCAATACGTAACTGGTATCTGTACAACTTGGGAAATGATTGATTGAAACTAAATCGCACTTGACCGCAGTCTATTGCGCAGATGACTGAGTGGTTCCTACTGCCGGTGCCTTCCCTTTGCCGAATTGAATTGCCTTGGCGGTGTTATGCAGGCAGTTGCGAACCTTCGAAGAGTATTGGGCCAGCTTGTTGCTCTTGGCATTAACGGGCAGCTTGTCCTCTTGAGTCACGTTATCGTTGGATGAGACGGTTTGAGACTTCTCCTGGTGCTTTGCCGTCTTGGCGGGAAGCTTGTCTTTTGACTCTAGGCTAGTTGAGTTTGATGAAACAGACACAGCCTTTGCCTTTGTCCGATGCTTATATGCTTTGAACAATGATTCCTTGACTGGTTTTGATCCTGCTTCTCGTGAGGAGACAGCCTGCGTCTTGGCGCTATCTTTGGTATCAGTTGCTTTTGGTGCTGTCTCGCTGGTTTTGCCAGTCGAGCCTTTGGTCGACCGGTGTAACATTGCCAATTGCTCGGGACCGGTAAGATATCCACCCCCTCCCTTCATAACAGCCAGAACAGCTGAGCTCTTTAGTATGCTCTTGCAAAATTGTTGCTCTCGCTTGGCGCCCGACTCGGCAATAACATGATGAAAACCGGTGGCTTTCAGAACACTGGAGGGCCAGAATTCATTGACAGCAATGAAGTTTTCACCTGCTGAAAATGCGTTACTCAAACTGCGGCGGGCAATCCCATCGAGCGCCACTGCTTGGAGCTCCTCCTTGGTTTTTGCCGCCAACAATTCTGTGCCGGGACCAATTGCCACAATCTTTCCGGATACGAGCTTGACCATAACGCTGTGTCTTCTGCCGGTCAGATTGAATACACGCAAGCTCTCCCCAGAACGGCAGATAAGGGCCTTGGCACCGTCTTTTAGGAGCACTTGTCCAAAGGCTGTAGGGATAAGAACAGGGAAATTGCCTTTGCGCGCTCCAATAAACAGAGCTTCGGTGGTGAACTTTTGATTTGGCAATCGCACTGCGAACACTTCCACTTCCGGGGCAATCACCTTGGAAGTGTAAGTCCAGGCATTTTCAAAGTCGCTCGAGCAGACCTTTTCGTCAAAAACGGAATACCATGGCTTCTGGCGATCGCGATTTTTGAAAGCCTCGGGAGCTGCTTCGCCCATGCCTTCATCGATTTGAAAGCGGTTTTGATCCAGCGGAATGATCGGTCCGGAGGCATTTGGGATGATGTTGCCATTGATGAATGGATCACCTTTTGGTAGGAGCGATTCCATGAACAGTTTTTCAGTGGGACCAAAGTCTTTCATGAATTGGTCTTGCCCGACAGTATAGGCGCCTAAGATTGGAGAATACAGATAACGTCTGGTCTCGGCCGGGCGTCCGTTGATTGCCGGAAAGAACACATCGACACCGGAGGCTTTGTAATAAACATCAGGCAGTTCTGCGTGGACTGGATTTGCCACCGCCAATAGAGCCAGAGCCGCCATGGTTGTCAACTGAGCTTTTTTGCCGGTCTGCATAGCTACCTACCTTGAAGTCAATAC
>CAZSNX010000301.1:323-5757 GCA_964607945.1 uncultured Candidatus Obscuribacterales bacterium | reverse complement strand
TGCCCAATCTTTCCTCGTCACTGGATTACAAGTGGTCCAGCTCCAAAAGTGGGCAGGGGTTTATCTCTGCCAAGTGTTCCAGCTCTTTGCGGAAGGGCCGCATCATCGGTACTCCCCAGGAGCGTGGCGTTAGTTTCACTTTCGCAATTGATTCGGGCATGATCGCTTCCCAGCCCCGCATTCGCGTGCAGCCGCGATAGACGGCCAGCGCAACCAATTTAGCCCAGAGCTGCCGGCGAACCTCTGCCGAGCCAATCACTTCGAGCACTCTCAGGACATTCTGCCCGTGCTCCACAATTGCATAGCCGCCGCTGAAGGATTCCAATTGATGCACTACCAGCTCCAGTCTTGGCCAGACCCAGCGGGAATTTTCGTGTAAGAAAAACTCTCGTGAAAGCTTGTATCTCCAGTAGCTGGGAGAGCGCTCGACCCCGAATGGTTGGCGACGCAGCCACTGCCTGTGATGGCGTTCGAGCAATGAGACATGTGCGAGTTCGACCGGCATGACATCCGGTGAAAGTATTTCCCAGCCTTCCTGACCTCCGATTGATTCCAGGACGGCAGGTTCGGCCTGCGAGTCTGGCAATCTTATCCAGAATTCGCCGTAACCCATTTGCCGGAAGCCGAAACGGCCGTAGAATTCTGGATCTATATCCGAGAAGAGATAGACGGCGTCGAATCCTTCGTCCCTGACAAGCGCAATCACGCTCTCCATCAGCTTTGCACCGAAGCCTTTACCGCGACAGGACTCGGTGGTGTAAACGGCGCCCAAGCCGGCAGCTCGATAGCTGCGACCGCGAGATGCCAGGTCGATGCCGTATATCTTCAGGCTGCCGGCAATCTCTCCACGGTCGTGATAGACCATATATCTGTAGTTCTTGCGCGCCCAGGGATGACTCAGCTGTCTGGCTATATAAAAGTAGTAGTCGGTCTTTGACAGACCGGGCGACCATATATTGAAAGTCTCATTGAGTACCTTAAGCGCATCGCGCCAGTCTGCTCTTTCCAGTCTCATACAATCGCTGTTGGGGCTGTCAGTACTGACCTGTGGATATGGCAAGTGGAGCAGGTAGTTGGAGAAGTCTTTAGTTTGGAGAAATCTTTCAAGTGATTGCTACCGGTTGCTTCTACTGGTAGAGACGCTAAATGCCGTTCTTGCGTGAACTCTTACTAAATTATTGCATCCGAGCGCCTAATGACATTGCACCGGCCGTTTTTTCTGAGAGAATATTGGTCCTTGCAGGCGACAGGCATCGCCTGCCCGTGAGCTCAGTCATGCGAGTTCAGTAATGGATGCCGCTAGCAATGGTGCACGCCAGTGATGGAAACTTTGTCCAGAATTAGAGAATTGTATTCCGCCAAGCAGATTCAGGAACGCATCATTGAGATGGGTGCGGAGATAACCGCTGATTACAAGAATTTGGATCGTCCGGTAGTGATTGGTGTGATGAAGGGAGCGATCTTCTTTCTTGCTGATTTGGCCCGTAATATTCAATGCAAAGATCCGCTGCAAATCGAGTTTGTGCGATTGTCCAGTTATGGCGGAGGCAAGGAGAGTTCCGGGGTGGTCCATACCCCTTATCTCGAATTGCCGGATATTCGCCATCGCCACATTCTAGTGATTGAAGACATCATCGATTCGGGCCGAACAGCTAAGTTCTTCAAGGAATACCTGCAGGATCAATTCGATCCTGCCAGTCTTAAGCTGGCAGCGTTTCTCGACAAGCCGACCAGGCGTGCGGTACCTTTTGAGCCAGATTACGTGGGCTTTACGATTGAGGATTACTTCGTTGTCGGATACGGATTAGACTATGCTGAACAGTATAGAGAGCTTCCTTATCTGGGCGAAGTCCTGCATGATTAAGGCAAATTGGGGATTCTTATCGGCTCTGCTTCTCGGGCTGACATTGCTTTCGGGCTGCAGTCAGTCCGAGCCTGGTGAAACTGCCAAACCGGCAGCAACGCAGAATTCGTCTTCCGGAGCTGGGGTCGCAGCCGGGACGGGGACCGATACGGTCTCCGCGAGCAAAACCGGTGCTGGCAATGCGCAGCCGCCGGCCTCGCTGGTTTACGATGGCACCATGAGCGGTGTTGTCGGAGATAGCATGTGCGGTAAGGACCATATGATGATGGGCGATGTCGGCAAGGATGTCGTCAACTGTACGAAGGATTGCGTTAAGCAAGGCTACAAGTTTGTTTTGATCGACGAGAAGGGAGAGTCCTTTGTTCTGGACGATCAAATTACTGCTGAGAAATATGCCGGTAAGTCCGTGTCGGTTTCCGGGCATATCAATCGTATTAGTAAGACTATCGACGTGAAGTCGGTTAAGCCGTTGCAGTAATCCCGCAGTAAACTCCGGTAAGAGCAATTCAATGAAACGATTCCGGGCATCACTTGCTGCAATCTTCTTATTTTGTCTCGTATCTGCGCCGGTAGCCGATTCGGCTGCGGTGTCTGCCAGCGAAGACGATCGTCCTTCCGCCCAGTCTCAGGTTGATTCTGCCGGTGAAGGCTCTTCCTCCGGGTCTCAATCCAGGCTGCAAGGAGGAGTGAAAGGTGCAGCACTGCTCACTCGTGATGGACTCGTCAAGCTGGGACAAACCAATAAGGACCTGAAGCAAGCATCGTTGCTGCTGATCGGTGAAGTTACTCGCAAGGAGCTTGTACAGGTAAGAGGCGCAAATGTCTTGCCGAACGGAGTTGTGATTCAACCGATGCCGACGCCGAGTGGCTTGGCGTCGGCAGGACCGCTACCGCCCAGAAAGCGGCAACTTGCTCTCTTCATGAAGACAATCGACTTTAATGTTCGCCTTCTAAGAAATGAGACGGATGCATTGATCATTCCAGAGAACAGAGCAAGCGAAATAGCTGCTCCATGGGAATTGGTTCGCTCGTCGATCGCTCAGATCGAAGTTCATCTAGCTCAGTTGAAGTTACTTACAGCCGGTCCCAAATATGACTCGCTAAAAATCGGCAAAGAGGCGGTAGCAATACACGATTTAGTTGAAGCAGCTGAGAAGGCTAGAAAGCAGGTCGTAAGTATTCTGGGGCAACAACAATAAATCCGGAAGAGCGGGGCTCTTTGTCTCAAAGTCGAGCCCGCTCCTTCGGCATTGTCCGGCTCGTTGCATTCAAACAGTTGCTCCCCACCGCCACTGTAGATGGCGAGCCGGTACGGACATCTTCTATCATCTCGAGTAAATACTCGGTTTGCGCGGTCTGGTGATGGTTTTGAAACCATAGATTTTACGGTCAGGAGGAATCATTGCCAGCACGAATTTTGGTGTTCCACCGGCGCTGTCCGGATCTGATCTGCAAATAGGCTGGCTTGAGTTTGTTCCCTCTATTGCTGCTCTCGATTTAGTCCATTCATCAATTAATGCTTTCTGTCGCTCGATTCGCCTTTCATACTGCTGAGCGGCTTGATCCAAAACAAGCCGGAACGCTTCTTTCAATTCCGTGTATGAGTAGATGAGAGTGCTCATAGCAATTGTCCTATCGGTTGGTTCACTCACTTCGGACTAACTAACAAACAATCAATCATTCATTTATTTATTCCGCCAAACGGCTTACAACCTCCTCTACTAAATAAACGTTTCAGAAAAGGAAAAAGTTCAGTTTTCAAACTCGAAAATGCACCTGAAATGATAGACTTGTATGCAAGTACATGCTTGCATGCAAAATTCGTATCACTCGTCCTCGTCCTCGTCCTCGTGCTCGTAATTGGCAGCCAGGTCTAGAGAAATGAAAATCCAGGTGGGAAAAAAGCAGATTCCGCGCAGAGCGATTGTTATCTCGGTAGTTGTCTTACCCACTATCCTTTGGGCAATCTGGTATGGCCTCTTCGACCTGAAGAATCGCCCGATCGTTGTAACCGGCACAATCCAGGCCAAAGAGATACCGGTGGGCTCTAAGGTTGGCGGGCGTCTCTTAAAGGTAATGGTGCAGGAAGGGCAGATGGTTGCTGCCGGGCAGGCGTTAGTTGAGTTTGATGTCCCGGAGTTGGACGCTCGCCGTAAGCAGCTTTGCGCGCAAATAGCACAAGACGAAGCTCATTTGTTGGAGCTCAAGAACGGTCCTCGGCTCGCGGAGATTGATAAAGCTAGGGCAGCAGAATCGCAGCACATGGCAAATTGGCAAATGCTGAAGAATGGCTATCGGCTGGAGGACGTCAGTAAAACAAGGGCGTTGCGCAAAGAGGCGGAGAGGAATCTTGCTCTCTTGGTGGCTGGCTACAGAAAGGAAGAGATCACTCAGTCCAAGGAGTTGATGGAGCAGGCAAAGGTCCATTTGGATTTCGCTGAAAAAGACACGGCTCGATACAAATTACTCGCTTCACAGGGCGCTGTTTCGACGCGAGACGCCGATGATGCAGACACGAAAATGGCTTCGGCTAGAGAGCTTTATCAGGCCGCGCAGGCCAACTATCAAAAGATGAAGGCCGGACCGCGTCTCGATGAAATTAGAGCCGCCCGAGAAAGGCTAAATGCAGCTGCTGCGCAGGAGAGCATGATGCTGCGTGGCCCTCGCAGTGAAGAGATTGAAATGGCTAAGCAGCAATATTTGCAGTCCAAACATACAAGAGCGCTTTTGGAGCAAGGCACCAGATACGAACAGGTTCGTCATGCCGAAGCTAAGCTGTTGCAAGCAAAAGCGGTTTTGGCAGAGCTCGATGCGCAACTCAAAGACAGGACAGTGTTGGCACCGTGCAACGCGGAAGTAAGTGTCATGGATTTGCATGCCGGTGAAATCATACCGGCTAACAAGACGCTTGCTACTCTCACCAGGCTGGATACCATCTGGACACGAGTCTATCTTCCCGAGCGCGAGCTGGCGCGAGTACGGATCGGTCAGGAAGTAACCGTGAAAGTCGATGCTTATCGCAAACGATCGTTTACCGGCAAGATTGTGCAAATCCCCGGAGTCGCCGAATTTACCCCGCGCAATGTGCAAACTCCGGAAGAGCGCTCTGCGCAAGTTTTTGGTTTGAAGATCAATATCGATAACCGTGATTTAGTCTTGCGTGGTGGCATGAATGCAGAGGTGACGCTGCCTCCGGTGGAAGGTCCCTGGACGACTTTAGCGAGGCTGAAGTTATGACTCAGGCTATAGTGCTGGACAATCTCACCAAGCAGTATGGACAGCAAGTTGTTGTAAATAAGCTGAGTTTCGGTGTCGATAGAGGAGAGATTTTTGGATTTCTCGGGCCGAATGGATCGGGCAAGACAACGACGATCAAAATGCTGTGCGGGCTGGTTAGCCCGACTGCAGGCAAGGCCACCGTCAACGGGTTTGATGTAGTCCGCCAGCCGGATAAGGTGCGGCGCAGCATTGGCTATATGTCGCAGCAATTCAGCTTGTATCGCTCCTTGAATGTCATGCAGAATCTCGATTTCTATGCCGAAGTTTTCGGGCTTTCCCCTGAAAAGGCCG
>CAZSNX010000301.1:0-313 GCA_964607945.1 uncultured Candidatus Obscuribacterales bacterium | reverse complement strand
CTCGGGGGGATGGAAGCAGCGTTTGGCTCTTGCTTGCGCGATTGTTCACGAGCCGCCGATTGTCTTTCTTGACGAGCCGACTGCCGGCATCGACCCGGTGGCACGCCGAGCCTTGTGGGATCTTCTCTTTACTTTGACGACCACCGGTATAACCTTTTTCGTCACCACCCATTATATGGATGAAGCAGAACGTTGCAATTCGGTCGGCTACATCTATCAAAGCAATCTGATTGCCTTAGGCAGAGTCGATGAGCTAAGGACGCTGCCGGCTGTGGTCAAGCAAGGCACCAAACGTCTGGAGGTAACTTGTAGC
>CAZSNX010000300.1:0-5784 GCA_964607945.1 uncultured Candidatus Obscuribacterales bacterium | reverse complement strand
TTATTTTATGCAAATCCAATTCAGCCCTCAAAGCAGTGATAAGCTGGCGATTCTGCTCGTTGATTGGACTGACGCCGCCGAAAAGTTCGTAATGATGAGCTACCGACTGCAGGCGCTCATCCGGGATGTTTTTACCTCTGACGACGTTGCGCAGAAAAGGCATCACATCCTCTGGACCCTCCGGTCCACCAAAGGAAACTATAAGAATTGCGTCAAAAGCTTTCATGTTTCGATTCCGAGCAGGGTCAGCTAAAATCCAAGTTTCATCGCGGTTGACATCGACGGTAGTTCACCCGGTCGGAGGCGTCTGGCGCAACTTGTAGCCTCGGTGACGTTCTGTCTCTATGAGTGACGGCCCCCCTGGTTCGTCAATCGCTCGTCGCAATAACTTGATGTGGGCACGAACAGTGTCCAAGGATGCCAGGGAATCATCGTGCCATACTCTTTCCTGCAGTGCTTCCGCCGTGAAGAACTGCCCCGGGTGGCGCATGAGAAATTCCAACAACTTGAGCACCATCGGCCTCAAATGCAACTCTTCACCAGATCGCGATGCCGTCCCTGTCACCGGGTCGAAGTTGATGTCGCCAGCCTTCAAGATGGGCTCTGAGCACAGTGGAGGACGGCGTAGCAGAGCTCTCAACCTGGCGGCTAGCACTTTGTTCTCAAACGGCTTAGTAAGATAATCGTCAGCGCCGGCATCTAAACCGTCTGCGGTATCATCGTCTGATGTTCGGGCAGTGAGCATCAGTATGGGTGTTCGATCCCCTGCCGCTCTCAGGGACCTGCACACATCGACGCCGCTGAGCCCCGGCATCATCCAATCGAGAACGATGACATCGTATTTGTTGATCCGCAAGAGATCGAGAGCGGCCCTGCCGTCGTGAGCCGCCTGCACAGTGAAGCCTCTGTTAGTCAGAGTGTGCAGGAGCACTTCACACATCTCGCGATCATCTTCTACTAGGAGGACTTTAGCCACATCTGTGTCCGCGCTTGAGCTGGCGTAGTCCATCATTGTACTGGGTCGGCTAGCTCTGCCCGCGGCGCGGTTGTCACTGAGCGCAGTCCATATGGTTTTATTGTGATTACTTGGCGGTAGCCATAGGGAGTACATGATGCCATAGGTTCCATCCTAATATCCAAGTCAGTTGTCCACTTGTCAGACTCTACAGCAATGGGATGAACCGAGCGTGAACGGTTCAGCAGAATGGGGAACTCCAGTCAAGGTTGGTCTCGGTAATCAATCTATGGCTCAAATCATCTATTTGATGGCTCTCGAGCAACTTCGCATCCCGCTGTGCAAGCAGATCAAATCTGCCACTGTGTTGCTGGGCGTTGCCCCCTTTCTCAGCACAGAGCAGTTTCGAGCCAGATTTGCTGGGATGTTTACTTAGCTGTCCAATACAGACGAACTGCTCCTGGCCGTAGTCAAAGAGTGGTCTCGTAAAACAATCGATCCCGAAAAGCCTTGGGCGGTAAGAGACTCGAACTCCCAACCCCTTCGGTGTAAACGGCCGAAGAGATGGTCGATTTGATAGAAGATGGCTCTGGCTGAGCGAAACGAGCGAATAGAAGAACCAAGGAGCGAACGAAGTGCTCTTAGCGGCAAACTGGCTATAACTATAAGTAGATCGGCTACAAGGTTGAGATTCGCTCGCGCAAAAAGTTCGCGATTGGAAAGAGGTTGAACCTCATACTAGGTACCATGCGAATCTGCGTCAAAAGCATAAACTCAAGTCAAGTTTTTGGTCTCAGTACACAGCGTAGAAGCCGAACTGAAATTCCGGCAGTTGTATCCAATATCATCTACTAGAACAAAACTAGAGTTTGTGCACTCCTAACTTTGTATACCAAGGGTTGACAAATGTGGCAATAGCTAAACCACAAAGGTTTATACTTATGTTAAAATGTCAACCATGAGTATACAAAATCACTCTAAATTAAACCAGCTCCAGCGATTACTACCAGAGGGATTGCCGGTCGACTCGAACTGGCTTCAAAAACAGGGGTACTCTCGCCAGCTTATCGCGAAGTATCTCCACAACGGATGGCTCACATCACCAATCCGTGGTGTATATCTCAGAGAGAGTAAACTGATCGACCAGAAGAGTTGGGAGCCTGTAGTTGTATCGGTACAGCATTTGCTTGAGCTGCCGATCTCGGTTGGAGGGCGAACAGCACTTGAGTTGCATGGTTTGGTGCATTATTTGCCAATGACCAGTAATGGAGAGGTGCACCTCTATGGAGCCGTATCGCCGCCAAGCTGGCTAACAAAACTACCACTGAAGCGAAAGTTCTCAATCCATGCGACTAGCCTTTTCAAATCGAGCGGCGCGAGTCTAGGTGATAATGAAGACAGATTCAAAGCGAGCTTCATGGATTATCGATGGGGAAACACTGACTGGTTGCTCAACGTTTCAACACCAGAGCGGGCTATATTGGAACTCTTGGATGAATTGCCCAGGCATGAGACATTTCACCAAGCGGATGTACTTATGGAAGGACTGAGCAATCTGCGACCGAAATATCTCGAAGTCCTTCTTCGTGACTGCCGAAGCATAAAAACAAAACGTTTATTCCTGTGGTTTGCGCAGCGACATAATCACGCTTGGTTTAAAGCAATTGAAGTTGAGAAAATCGATATCGGCTCTGGCAAACGAATGTTAGTGCCAGGCGGCAAGCTTGATTCCAAATATATGATTACCGTTCCGGAAGAATTTTCAAATGATCGCTGATTCGCCTTATCGCAAGCAAGTTTCGCTATTAATGCGTGTCTTGCCAATTATTGCGGAAGAAAAATGTTTTGCGCTGAAGGGCGGAACGGGAATCAATTTGTTCGTTCGGGACATGCCCCGATTGTCTGTTGACATTGATTTGGCCTATCAGCCCGTTCTTGAACGCGATGAATCGCTGCGCGAGATAGATGCTTCGTTGAAAGTAATCGGAGAAAAGGTTTCGAAAGTGATTCGTGGTTCCAAGGTTCAAGCATCTCCGCTAAGAGGTACGGAAGCGATAGTGAAGCTCGTCGTCAGTACGGCTGATGCTCAGATAAAAGTTGAAGTGACTCCAGTCCTGCGCGGAACGGTCTTTCCAAGCGAAGTTCGGGCTGTTTCAGAAAAGGTGCAAGAGGAATTCGGTTTTGCCGAGATCAATGTTGTGTCATTTGCCGATTTGTATGGTGGCAAGATCGTCGCAGCTTTGGATAGACAGCATCCGCGCGATCTTTTTGATGTGAGGCTTCTGCTCGCACATGAAGGAATAAGCAGAGAGTTGTTTCAGGCTTTCCTTGTTTATCTCATTAGTCACGATCGTCCCATGTCTGAGGTCATAAATCCACGCTTTCGAGATATCCGCCATGAGTATGAGCACGGTTTCTTGGGAATGACGTTCGAAAAAGTTTCCTGTGAAGAGCTGGAGAGCACCCGTGAGGAATTAGTTGCACGCATCAGAAGTGCTTTTACATCGGACGACAAGGAATTTCTGCTGTCGTTAAAGT
Organism: uncultured Candidatus Obscuribacterales bacterium; assembly: GCA_964607945.1. Classification (GTDB taxonomy): domain Bacteria; phylum Cyanobacteriota; class Vampirovibrionia; order Obscuribacterales; family Obscuribacteraceae; genus JAGVKB01. Next base: position 2,291 of record CAZSNX010000300.1, on the reverse strand, counting down.
CAGGTACACCTAATTGGCAGCTGCTCAACATCGACGGAGTGGAGGCACTACCCGCAGTGCGCTGGAAACTTGAGAATCTCAGTAAGCTAAAAGCTGACAAGCGCAAAGAACTGATGGACAGACTTAATAAATGTCTTCAGTGAGAGATGCTCTTGAACAAAAAATGCACGATCTTGGGACCGGGCAGTTCTAGTTGAGAAGCTGCTACTCGCTGGTGGCGCCGGCGGTGCGAGTGGCCAGCTGGAGTCTAATTTCCAAAGCTTGTTCTGGGCTCCTTGTAACAGTGGCTTGAAGGTTCTGCTGGGCAAGGTGCGCTTTTAAGTGTCCCGAATAGAAGATGTATAGAAGATCCCCAAAACCACCCACCCCAAAAACAAGAGCGGCATCTTTCGAATGCCGCTCTACAAAAGCCTTGGGCGGTAAGAGACTCGAACTCCCAACCCCTTCGGTGTAAACGAAGTGCTCCACCATTGAGCTAACCGCCCGCAATATGCGTAGAGGACAGTTTAACACGACCTTCACGCTCGGGCTGAAGAATGACCTGGGACTGGGTCTGAGGCGAAACATTTGGTAAGAAACTCCCCGGTGAAGATTCACCCCCTTTACATCACTGTGGCCGACCCAGTAAACTCAACCAACTCTTCGGAAAGTTCAAAAGGGTGGATTTGCCGGCTGGTCGCCCAACGTGGAGCTTTTTGAAAAAACAATTGTTGTCTGATGACATTTTCAGTCTACGGGGAACAATTGAATTGGCTATTTAGCCTAATAAGCTGTCCCTGCCCACGAAAGGAGCTCCGGTGTCCCTGGTTATTAATCGTGCTAACAGTCCTTTCCAAAGGATAAAGGCCGCCCTCAGTTCGCTTATCCTCATTGTCGCTTGCGTCGTATCGAGCTCAATACCGGCGAGTGCGTCCTCGGACAAGTTTTTCGCTTATGACAAGATACGGGCTAGCCGGATGGCGTCGAGAGGACGGATTCGCAGCTATGAAATGTACATCCCGAAGCGGGACGCAAACTCGCGGTCCGATACATTTCCGTTAGTTGTGCTGGTGCATGGCTTTATGCGCAAACCCAAGCACATGCGACACAACGCCGAGTACCTAGCTGAGCGAGGCATCTTCGTGCTCGTACCAGAGATGGATCAAATACTCTGGGGATATGAGAAGCGCGGCAGAAATATGGATGAGGTGACTGATCTGATTAAATGGTTCCTTCCTCGGGCCTCCGATCCCAAAGATAAGTTGTACGGTGCATTTGATCCTCATCGGGTTGGAATGCTGGGGCACAGCTCGGGCGGCCCGATTTGTATTGAAGTGATTATTGATTTGCAAAAGCAGGGGATTGCGATCGATTCCATGATGTTGCCGGACGGAATAGTTTGGCCTAGAACTATGGAGAGATTAGCTCAGCTGCAGCCGCTCAATGTATTCAGTGTTCGCTCCGAACCGGCAGTTTGCAATCAGCATGCAAGTGTTCTTGGACTATTGGAAAAGCTTCCATTCCCATATCAAGACTTCAAGGTAAACGGCTCGAAGCACTGCGATCCCGAAAACCCTACCAACTGGGGCTGCAAGTGCATCTGTGGCAAGTCCAAGGATGAGTATCGCAACGTCTTCGTCCGCCTGATGTACGTTTACTTCAAGGACAGGCTCAAAGCGCCATCGACTCCGGACAGCCATCCGACATTGGAAGCAACGCTCAGACAGTTCGAGACCAATAAGAAGATTACCAGAGGCATTGGTCCATCGACAGCCAATCTCGAAATGACTGCTCAATCACAATAGACTGCCAGCGATTGAAAACAGCAATCAGCATTCTATTGCCGTGGCTCTGTATCTACCTTGAGGAAATTGTATAGGACTAGCGGCCTGCCGCCGTTTTGTTCGAGGATAATTCTGTCCGGTTTCTTATGCACCACATATGACTGGAATGGAGCAAGATTGCAAGAATCAGACAGCAAGCAGGCTATAACCGGCCAAGCAATGCCATGACCGAGATCTTCCGTGACAATATCAGTAACATCAATCAGCTTCGACCTGTTGCCAAAGTCGCGTTCCAGTCCAGGATTCTGAGCAAGCCATCCCTTTACCTCATCAAAATCATTCATGCCATTCTTAACGAGAATGCCGGACGCATTGAGAGCGACGTTCATCCAGAACGAGCCGGTCATCATATTACTTAGTCCGGCTTTGTTGGCAGGTCGATTTGCCGGTGGATCGATCGGACGGCCTAGGCGCGGCTGCCCGTTAAGCATCTGCGACGCCATGAGTGGCCCATCTTTATCTGAAACT
>CAZSNX010000299.1:0-5791 GCA_964607945.1 uncultured Candidatus Obscuribacterales bacterium | reverse complement strand
GTGCCGACAGTTATCTCTCTTCGCGATTGAGAAGACCGTGAAATTCCAGGTCGGAGCGAACTGCTTGCCGAGGGCTTTTACCGTAAATGTTTGCCTCCATTTCCTGAATCAAACCAGGAGCAAAAATCCCCATCTGTCTGGCGACTTCGCAGGCTTGAGCGCGGGGAACGGCATAGGCAAGTGCGCCGGATAGTCGACTCATGGCGGACATTAACCTGGCAACCGAGCCTAAGTCGCCTCGTCCCATGCAGATTGCGATTAAACCAGAAACATTTCCCTGTTGGTCGGACAATAGTTGAACGTCGCCGAAATCAATCAAAGCTTTGCCTTCGACGACGGCTGCGATTGTGTCTGCTTGTCCGGCCACTACAGCTGCATGTTCCGGCGAGCCGATGATATGCCCGTCCTGCACAGAGCTTCCAAATGCATTGCTGAAAGTCTTGCCGTCTCCACAGATAACTGAGCCGTCGGCATTGACACGGGTTCCATCGGCAGCGCGATAATCGAAGGTACTGGTTACATAATCGCGGGTGCCATTGGCGTTTAAGAAGCTGGCGCTGCCGTCTGTGTAGATGACATTGCCAGTACGAAATTCAGTCTTTTCATCTGAGACTGTTGCCATCGGTGTTTTGAGCGTTTTCGTTTGGGCATCCCAGGTACAGGGAGCTTTATCCTTATGGTCAGGATCTTGAAATTCGAACTTGTCGTTCTTGATAGTGACGTCCGGACCGTCTTGAATGTGAACGACCGAGCATTGTCCGCGTTTTGACTCCCACAGCACTCGTCTGCCTCGTCCCGGCTCATCACAGGTTATGCGTCTGTGCTTGAAGTCGAAGCGTTTATGACCGTCGAGCTGAATATCGTCCCCCTCAAAGTGCTGTTTGAGCTCTTTCGGCAGCTTATCGACAGGCACCTCATTCCAGGGACCCTTTCCTTGTCGCATTCGCATGTGACGACCGTCTTCGGAAATTTGAATTTCGATGCCGTTTCTGGTTAGCGAAACGATGTCGACCTCCTTGTCTCCCTCTTTGACAGTCGTCAATCTAACAATTGTTCCGTCCTTCAAGACGGTGCCCATATGTCCCTCTTTATCAACCAGAACGCCTTGATTCTGCAAGGAGTGAAGCAGATTCAGGTCGACTTTCTTGTCTGGGTTGAGAAGCGTCAGAAGTGGATCATCCGGCTTGCCGACACACAAGCCGTTGTCGGTTATTTTTGCTTGCTGTTCGCCGGTCGAGCAGTTTTTCAGCGTCCAGTCCTTATTCTTGCCTTCGAACTTCCAGGCTTCGCCATTCATTTGCAGTGTTCGCAAGACTCCATCGGCGCTAAAGACTTGATTGAAGATACCGAGGGCATCGTGAACCGAGATAGCATGACGGGAGTTTTTCTCGATAGTAGTAGTTTGATCGCCGGTCTTTCTGGTTATTCGGTCAGCAGAGATTTCTGTGTTGTTGTGATAAACACTGCCATTTCTAATCTCAAGACTATGCTTTTCGCCGTGCTCGTCCGTCCATTCGTGCACAATTGGTTTCTTACCGTCACCAACATCGTGCTGTGACATCGATGAAAATTCAATTGAACCGTCTCTGGTTATCTTGGTTCCGTCGCCCAGCTCAGTAGTTTGACGTTTGGCGCTGTGAGCTTTTGCTTCATTTTTGGAGCTCTGTCCGACATTTTCTGAGGCAAAGAGGCTGGCCCAGCTGAGTTGATTCCAGTCATACTCGAACACCGCTGCTGATTTTTGATCTGGCTGCTTCGAGTCGACGACAGTGACGGTCTGACCATCTTTGTTCTTGTAAGTACGGTCGTCTACTTTTACCCACGACTCGACGGCATTTACAACCGAGTCTACATGCTCTTTTACTTCGTCTATCACCAAGCCGAGCAGCCCGTTCTTACTGGTCAGCCAGTTTTCATGGGAGTCTTGCTTATCGTGTTCGGCCTGATGCTTTGACGCATCGGGCTTTGGCTCTTGTTTTTTTTGTGTACTATCTGAAACCATAAGGGATTTGGTTTGACCTCCGCGCCAACCTTACCGCGGAACTGTAGATTCCATTGTCAGCTGGCTGTACCGCCTTGTCAAGCCTGCTTTCCATGTTCTGGCAGGTCTGGCTTGGTTTTCCGGCTCTAGGATTGCTGCGGGAGGCAAGGACAAACCATCTTCCACCACTAATTTCCTGGCCGGCATGTCTTGTCTATACGGAATTTTGAAAAATTAGACGGGCCCGGGTGATTCCGTTAACTAACTTTGAGCCATCCTATTGCTGACAGTTAAGTTATCGACTGCCGGGATTTCTTAAGAGGATAGGTGGACAGTAGTCGACAGATTTTGATTGGAGACTAGTTGAACGCTTGGCCGACAGATGCCTCTATGCCGATAGTTGCTTGACTGAAATCCGCTTGTGGGGAGGTGTTTGCACTATGCCATTACCGGCGGTGCGATTGAATTCTTGGTCAGTGGTAATTGAAGTTAGTGGCCTTTAGCTTTGTGCTGATAACCCAACCAGGACTCATGAAATACCTCTAACGCGGGATGGGCGGTTTCAAATGTGCCCGCTAATGTGGTATCAGTGCCCGACCGAAATGCGGCGGATAAATGTAAGGAATCGTTCGGGCTGGCTTTTGCGTGGTTTTGGGATTACCCGGCAGTGCGGCGGGGAACATTTGCGCGCTGTTGGAAAGGGTGGTTCGCGTAATGAAACGGCTACATGTATTAATCATCGATGATGATCGAATTTACGCACTTGGCTTGAAGTTCTGGCTAAGAGGGCTGGGAATGGCTGGACGCGCTCGAGCGTGCGACGCGGTGCCCTATGACGACGAGTATGAGTCTCCTGATTTAGCCATAATTGATCCGATGATGGCGGGCGTCCCGTATGTGTCCTTGATTCGTGAAGTGAAGAGACGATTTCCACTGTGCAGAATTATCGTCTGCAGTCGTAGCCATTGGTTTGAAGACGGATTTGCCGGTCAGGCTATGCAAGCCGGAGCCGATGCATTTTATTGCAAAGGACAACCAGACGATGAACTGTTCATGACGATGCTAAATCTGATGGAGTCGACCTTGACGCTTGAGAGTTTCTCCGAGGAAAAGCGCAGCCGCCTATCGGCTACCGCTGTAGCAAGTTAAGTTCGCAATCGAAGGGTTGGCACCCGGATCTTTGCGTGTTCTGGCGCGATAAGATGTAGATGGAAGGAGATTGGCTTCATCAATGCATCAGGGTGACCGGAACTAATACAATGAGTGGCTGTTTGGACGTGCCGGCGGGAAGCGAGCCGGACGATCTAATAAAAACCGAAGAAATGAAACAAGCGCAGGCTCTTGCGTCGATGGACGATTTCGTGCACGAGATGCCTCAGAATCCCCAGGATTTGAGCGGCCGCTATCCAGGTCGTTATTGGCATGCAATTGAAAATGGGGAGCGCATTCACTGTGATCTCTGCCCGAGAAATTGCGTATTGAAGGATGGTGATCGTGGGTTCTGTTTTGTACGGCAGAATCAAGCCGGGCAGATGATCTTGACGACATATGGGTATAGTACTGGATTTTGCGTTGATCCGGTCGAGAAGAAGCCGCTCAATCATTTCCTGCCCGGTACAAGTGTTCTGTCGTTTGGAACCGCCGGATGTAATCTCGGCTGCCGATTCTGTCAAAACTGGTCGATTAGTAAATCCAGAGAAATAGCCTCCTTGAGCGAGCATGCCACTCCCGATCAAATCGCAGCGGCTGCCGTGAAGCTGGAGTGTCGTAGCGTTGCCTTTACGTACAATGATCCGGTGATTTGGGCAGAATATGCAATCGATGCAGCAAAGGCCTGCCGAGAGCGCGGGGTAAAGACTGTCGCTGTTACCGCCGGCTATATCAGTCCGGAAGCCCGTCCTGAGTTTTATTCTGTAATGGATGCTGCCAATGTGGATCTAAAGGCCTTTACAGAGGTGTTCTACCAGCATCTCAGCCTGTCGCATCTTGAGCCGGTATTAGACACGCTTAAATGGCTAAAGCAGGAGAGCGATGTTTGGTTCGAGATAACAAATCTGATGATTCCGGAAGAGAACGACTCGCCGGAGGAAACTGCCCGAATGTGTGACTGGATAGTGGAAAATCTCGGGGACGAGGTGCCGATTCATTTCACCGCATTTCATCCGGATTTCAAACTGATGAACCGGCCGCCCACTCCACATTCTACTTTGATTCGCGCGCGCGAGCAGGCATTGCAGGCAGGCATCAAGTACGCTTATGTCGGTAACGTCTATGATGTTGAGCGACAGAGCACATATTGCCCGCAATGCAAGGAAGTGCTGATCGAAAGAGACTGGTTTGAGCTAGGAGTCTACCGCTTACAATCTGATTGTTGCGCATTTTGCACTTGCAAAATCAGTGGCGTTTTTGAAGAGTACAAGGGCAACTGGGGTCGGCGGCGTGTGCCGGTTGTGATTGAAAACGAACAGGTCAGACCAGGTCTGCCGAATCGGCTGCAGGAAGAGCAGCAGTAAACCGTTCCTCTATCAATTGTTGTCAATTGCAAAATGCTTGTCTCAGGATTGGATTGAGAGCATAAAATGTAATCACGGCATTTAGTTTGGTGACTTTCATGTGCACTCTTGAAAAAGCCAAGAAGTTTTTGCTTGTCTCCAGCGTTTTGATTGTCGCTGCTGTTTGCTGGGCGACTCCGTCCTACAGCACGCAACCTGGCTTGGATCAACAGCCTGATTCGAGACAGACTGGACCAAAGGCGCAGCATATTACGGCAGCGCAAACCGAAGACAAGACGGTGCTGGTAGTCGGTCTCTTCCAGCAGTTAATCGCGCTGGTAGCCGTCACAATGGCTTTGGCTGGACATTTGACTTTGCCGGCCAAGACTAAATCAACGAAACCTTAAGCATGCTAATATCTGGGCGCTGGAAGCTGAGCGGGCACGACCGGCGCTTGGCTAGTTCTAACAGGTGGCAAAATGGACCAGCTGCTTTTGAGAGTATTGCTTTTTGTGGTGGGAGGTATATTCATCGGTGCTGGTGCGCGATTTATCAAAGACTCAATGGAAGCAAAAGATCTGATCGAATCGACGCTGTTTGCGCTGTTGGGTGTAGTAATCGGGTTATTCTTGGTCGGAGTTGCATTGGTGGGACCACCGGGCTAGTAGCGGTTTGGTGAGTCTGGTGAAGCGAGTTTCCTTTTGGCGAGGTAGATATGAAAGGTAGGCATCTTGGAGCATTAATGGCTGTCATTGGAGCGGTCGCTTCGCTGGGGGCGATGTCGGAGGCGAAGACACCAGAAATTGATGGCCGGTCGGGGAGTTGGCACACCGCCGCTCAAGGTTCGCCGTCAGTTGATGTTTGCCGAAAGCGTGTGAAGGACAATCCCAAGGATGCCGAAGCGCAAAACGATTTAGGCTGGGCGCTGCGCCAGCATGGTGATGCTGCTGGTGCTGAAAGTGCGCTCAGAGAAGCAGTTGCATTAAACCCAGCTCTGCCGCAAGCACATTCCAATCTTGCAGTGGTATTGCTGGACAAGGGCAATTCAGTCGAGTCCGTTTTGGAAGCGAAGAAGGCTGTTGCTCTGGATTCGAAGCAAGCTGTCTACCATTCGGTTTTGGGTAACGCACTGTCTGCTCAAAAGGAGCTTAAGCCGGCGATCGAAGAATACAAGGCGGCGTTGGCTTTAAAACCTGACTATGAAAATGCGATGTTTCATCTCGGTGAGGTGTTTTTCGCCGACGGTCAGGTTTTAGAAGCGAAGAAGCAACTCAGCTACGCATTAAAGCTGGATCCGCAAGACGGACGAGTGCTCGAT
>CAZSNX010000298.1:0-5815 GCA_964607945.1 uncultured Candidatus Obscuribacterales bacterium | reverse complement strand
GGAGGTCTTGAGGCCGACGAGGGGCCTGTCCTTCTTGTCCTTATCGGTCAATGCCGGAATTGAAAGCCGCACTCCAGGCAGATTGATGCCTTTCTTATCTTTGAGAATGCCGCCGGTGACAACTTTGCAAACCACATCCTCTTTCTGAACTGACAACACTTCCAGCTCAATTAGTCCGTCGTCAAGCAAGATAGTATCGCCGGCATGGACCTCTTCAGGCAAGCGGGCATAATTGGTGCTGACTATCTCGGCATTGCCTTCCAAAAGGCGGCTGGTTAATGTGAACTGTTGTCCGTCTTCGAGTTCGGGATATTGGCCGCCGGCCATTTTGCCGGTGCGAATCTTCGGACCAGACAGGTCAAGCAAAATGCCGACGGAGCGATTGAGCTGAGAGCCGATTTCTCGCACGCGCTCGATAATCGCCGCAACCGTTTCGTGATCGGCATGAGAACAGTTGATTCGTACGACATCGACGCCGGCGGAGAGCAACTCCTGCATAATCTCCGGATCGCGGCTGGCAGGACCGATGGTGGCAACTATCTTGGTTCGACGCATCAAAGAAATTCCTAAGAAAGCTGTGCGACTACCGGGTTTGAAGACATGCGAGCTCTTGATATCCGGTTGTTATGAGGAGATTTAAAGAGCATGCTAATTGATTTATGCCTATAATGGCCGGTACTGCTCTACGCCTATTTCAATAATTCTCACCTGATTTGTTCGGTGGATATCTATCGGGCGACTTTAGCAAAGGTACAACAGTCTCGCTGCCAGGAAGGCATAACGTCTAATGTATTTGAAGAAATATCAAGGGGCTCGGCGCCCGCTGCTAAGGTCGTTCCTTCTTCTTCCGTTGTTTTTGCTAGCGCTGTCCGTCTACTGTTCTAATGTCGCTTATGGTCAGACCGCTCTTTCAGACAATGAATTACTTCGACTCGAAGGAGGAGAAGTTTTATTGTCATCCAATATTGAAGGATGCAAGATGCCGCTGGTGCAAGGCAAGATTTTGATCAATACACGGCCGGACAAAGTTTGGAGCATTGTTGTTAATCCGGCTGAAGTGGCAGGCAAGATTCAAAAACATATAAAGAAGTTTCGCTTCCTGAAAGATACTCCACACAATTCAGTTTTGGATTGCCAGGTAGAAGTGGCAAGTTTTTTGCCACGCTTTAACTATGTTGTTGAATCTAGCTATGAGCCATGCAAGCGAATTGAATTCTGGCGCGTCGGCGGGGCTCTCAAGGATTTCCACGGATACTGGCTTTTCGAGCCGCGCGACAATGGCAGTAAAACGCTTGTGACTTATGCGATGTATTTAGATCCAGGCTTCTTCGTGCCGCAGTGGATCATTAGACAAGGATTGCGCCGCGAGTTGCCTGAGACATTAGGCGGCATTCGTGCTCGTGCTGTTGAAATCGATACCAGAGCACACGCGCATGCACTTGTGCATCATCAAAGTTAGATCCATTTTCGTAAACGCATATAACTCTACAGAACTGGGAACAACGTAATTGAAATCGCGTCCATTGGTCTTGAGAAATTGGATGGCAGCAGCGGTGTCAAGTATAGCGAAACCTGGTTAGACGTTTTACCTGATCTCAAAGCCTTTCAATTCGTAGCTAACCCTCACAAAATACGAGAGAGGCATTGAGATTGCTTTGTAGTCGCCGTAGTTTCGGCCAGTGTTTCGTCGCTGTGCTGGTAGTTCTTTGCATGTCGTATTTGCCGGCGATTAGTGAGGTGAAACGCACCGATTCAATCGAAGACACGCGTTTGCTGAAAGGCGAAGTAGTAGTTAGAGACGAAAATGTCGGACAGACGCGCTTTGTCGCAGCCAGAATTTTAATTGATGCGCCGCCGAGCAAAGTGTGGCCGGTGCTGAGCAATCCATTTGAGTTTCAACGTCGAATTAGTCCTCGCATGAAGACTGTGGAAGTCTTGACGGACAGAGAAGACATGTCTGTTTTGCAGGTAAGTGTAGACATAGGGTTTCTGTTGCCTGCGATCTCTTATGCGGTTGAGTCCCGCTACCAGCCGCAAGAGCGGATCAGTTTCAAACGAGTTAGCGGTACGCTCAAGGATTTCCGCGGTTATTGGGAGATTCTGCCGAAGAATGACGGCGCCAAGACGGAAGTGGTTTATTCAATGTTCGTAGACCCTGGCATTCCTGTGCCGCAATGGCTCGTTCGAGCCGGCGTGCGGGAGGAGCTGCCGCGCACCTTGATGGCGATGCGAGAGCGAGTAATGGATGTCCACTCCGGTCGCAAAGCGTTGATAGTGCCGTCCATCATGGCAGCCGGTGCATCAGGACATGCGGTCGCTGCGCATAACTCCGATCGTTCTTGAGTTTACTTCGATGAATCTTGGTGCGGCTGCTGTGCTTCGCTCAAGGCGGGCGCAAACAGTGGCTTACTGTTTTGCACTGCCGGTGGTGCTACGCGCGTCGACCGGCAGGAAACACTTGTGACAAATATCCGGAAAACAAGTGTCTATGTCTTCAATCGCCTTCAATTTGACTTCGTCGATTTGGCCTGAGTCGATCATCTCTACCAGCTCGCGAAAACGCTCCTCGTGACCATGAAAGCGTTCGACTGCATAGTCTTTCGCTTGTCCGGTTGTGACCAGGAACGGCCAGTCGCTGGATTCCAATAGAAGCAATTCGCGAGCTGCCTGCTGGAGGGCGCGGCCGGTAAGCGTGTTCTTGTCGTCTTTATGCTCGACTGCCAAGCGCTCCATCTCATGCTCGGCTGCGTGGATGATCGGCCACATGAATTCAGTGTCCTTATTCAGCCAGACCTGCCAATGTCCGCCTGATCCCCACGAGGATTCTGGCAGCTCGATCGCCCGCTTGGGCGGCGAGGCTTCCAGATATTCAGAGGCGGTGACCATGTTAACTGCCGTATAATTCTTCAGTTTGCGCACAACTTCCTTGATGAAAGTGATGCCTTCGAACCACCAGTGACCGAAGAGCTCGGTGTCGAAGCTGACCATGACCAAGCCTGGTTCGCCGGTTTTCTTGAGCTGTTCGGTCAGGGCTTGCTGAAGCAGTCCGACATAATGATCCGAATTGTCTTTGACTCGGGCCAATGCTGCTTCCGGGCTGTAAAGCTCCTTGTTTCCGAGGTCTGTTTTCGTTGAAGTCAGCTTCCAGTAATGCAAACCGGACTGATCGTCCTTTTTGTGAAATTCGCGGTAATTACCGTCACCGGGATAACCGTGCTCGGCCGACCAAACCTGAAAGCCGCTTTGCTCGTGTCGCCCCATCACGGCGACCGGATACTCCTTCAAATAGAAAGCTTCGAAAGTGTCGAGTCCGGTCTCAGGGCGGTCGGCGACCGGTATGTATTCAATCATTCCGTACGGTCCGAAATCGCGCCGCAGCTGAACGGTCTGACCGCCTTTGATTACAAACGACTCAGTGAAGAAGTACTTCAAGCCGTTGTCGTAAAGCCAGCGCTCGATGCCGGGGCGCTCGCCGGTGGCGGGACGATAAGCGCATTCGGGCAGCCAGCAGCCTTTAGGAGCCCGGCCGAAATGCCTCTTGTAGGAGTCGACACCGGTCTTGTACTGGCACAGCAGAGATGAATCTGTCTCAATCAACGGTGAAAAGCAGTGGGTAGCAGCCGATGTTGTGATCTCGATTGCGCCGAGTTCCTGAAACTTGCGGAGTGCTCCGGCTACATCGCGCTGCCAGCGTTCGGTGTAGTCCTTGTAGATGCTCTCGAATAAGTTCAAATAAAAGCGAGCGAGGTGAAGCCGATCCGGGCTGGGTGTTTCACCACGTGGTGAAAATCGCGCTTCGTCCTTGCGGGCGGCTTCAATCCGGCCTTTGATGTATTTTTCGAAACCAGCATTTAAATGCTGGTCGGACAGCTGCTCGCAGAGAATCGGTGTGATCCCGACTGTCAATTTGGCGGCGATGCCCTCTTGCCAGAGCTCCGAGATGATGTTGAGCAGGGGAATATAAGTCTCTGCCATGCATTCGTAAAAGCTCTCTTCTCCGAACGGCCACATTCCAGCCTTCCGGTAATACGGAAGATGGCTGTGAAGCATTAATACAAATGACCCAACGCTCAAAATGGACACCCCTTCAAGACCAGGGAAACAACCCGGGAATCCAACGGAAAATCCGCTATATTAATTGTGGCTGTTTACGCGATTGAAGTGATCGAGACCAACCGGACACCGGTGCTGCCAAGGGACACTTCAATCGCCTGCACTGTACTTAGGCTGAATATATCAACTCAAATTTCATTTTGCCAGCGCCGCGAGTAAACCCGTAACTATTCTTCAGGACTATAGCCAAGCGAGCCTTCCAGAAAGAAAACCATGTCCGAAATTGAAAACCAAGCGCAAGAAAAAGCACCGGCGCCGGTCAAGACCAGCGAGCCCCGTCCTGCTGAAAATAAGGTGGTCAAGCTGCTGGAAAAGAATCCGCTTGGTATGACCTTGCCGGAGATGGCCGGCGGCACAAGGCAGCTCAAGCGAATAAAAACGCTGAGGCCGGTGCTGGCCGAGGCGATTCGCAACGGGCTAGTAATGCCGGTCAGTCAGCGAGCCGGTCACACGGTCTATCGCTTGGTGAAGTTCCTGAGCAATCGATAATGAGCGACTGTGAGGCGCTACAGAAGGAGCTCGAGTAATTTGGCAAGCTTTTCGGGATGACCTTCCACAAAGACGATTTTCTGGCGCGATCGCTGCCCGCTGTGGATGCTTACACAGGATTTAGCTACCTGAAATCTAGCGGCCAGAAATTCACATAGTCTGCGGTTGGCCTTCCCTTCCTCAGCCCTGGCGGATAATCTTACTTTGAGCCGCCCTTGCTGTAGACCGGCCAATTCGTCTGCGCCGGCACCGGGGGCAACATGAACATTGATTCTGATTCCGTTGCCGCACAATATGTACAATGGGGTCTTCTCTGGAGGGCGTGACATTGACCGTAAAAGTAAGCGAATTCGAGCTGGGGGCAGGCAAGCCGTTGCTTATTATTGCAGGACCATGCGTGATCGAGTCCTGGGACGTTTTGTTTAAGACGGCATCTGCGTTGAAAGAGATCGCTCGGGAATTGAACTTCCCGCTGGTCTTCAAGTCGTCTTACGACAAAGCTAATCGAACCTCAATCGAAACTTTTCGCGGGCCGGGTTTGCAGAAAGGGCTTGAGATGTTGCAGGAGATCAAGCGCAAACTGGATCTGCCGCTGTTGAGCGATGTGCATGAAGAGTCTCATTGCGAAGCGGCCGGTGCTGTGCTCGATGTCTTACAGATCCCGGCTTTTCTCTGCCGGCAGACCGACCTGGTGGTGAAGGCTGCCAAGACAGGCAAAGCAGTCAATATCAAGAAGGGACAGTTCGTCGCGCCGGCGGATATTCTCCACAGTGTCCGCAAAGTGACTTCGCAAGGAAATTCGAACGTATTTGTAACGGAGCGGGGCACCACATTCGGTTACAACAATCTGGTGGTCGACTACCGCTCGATTCCGATGATTCAGGAAGAAGGTTATCCGGTTGTCTTCGATGCTACGCACAGTGTGCAATTGCCGGGCGCCGGCGGCGGCAAATCGAGTGGACAGCGCCAATTTGTCCCGACTCTGGCCAAGGCGGCGGTAGCGGCCGGTTGCCAGGGTTTGTTTATGGAAGTGCATCCTAACCCAGACTTGGCTTTGAGTGATGGTCCCAATCAGGTGCCGCTCGCTCAAGTGAAGGAGCTCATTGCTCAGTGTTTGAAACTGCACGCCGCCGTGCAAGACCTAACGGAACTGAAACTGGCTGAACAGGGGCAATGCGGCCAGCTGCCTGCGGCGCAAAATTTCGCTCCGGTG
>CAZSNX010000297.1:0-5837 GCA_964607945.1 uncultured Candidatus Obscuribacterales bacterium | reverse complement strand
AGAGGGTGAAATCGCCGGGCGGCTCTGTTTCGACCTGGTCTGCAAACCGGGAGAACCCCGCGGAAATGTGCAGGCTCAGGCATTCTCAAGGCATAGCGGCAATCCGGCTGACCTGATCAACCAGTTCTATCCGGAAGCTGTTGTTTATCATCACTACCAAGAAAAATCGGTTGAGGTACTCGCCCACCTGCATCCGGTGGTCACAGACGATCAAAACATTCAGGGCTGGATAATGGTGCTGCGCGACAAGTCTTTGCGCAGCGAGGTCGCGCAGTTAAGAACCGAAATCGTCGCCATGTTGTCGGACTCGATTCGCGCACCGTTGGTATCGGTCGAGGGCAGTTGGAAGACTTTGCTCTCCAATGCCAGTCAAACAATGCATCCCTCAGTTGGACAAGCGCTGGCACAGCTCCACACTCATTACGAGCAATTGATCGGTCTGGTCGACAGCTTGCTTATGATGTATGGCGGCATCGTTCCACCGCCGGTAATACCACGAGAATTGGTTGTCGTTACCAGGCTGGTCGCCGAATGCCTCGAGGAAGTCGCAGCAAATGCCCGAGAACACCGACTTTCACTCGACTACAAGACGGTGACCGGACTGCCCAATCTAAACTCAGACAGAGAAGCATTGAAGCGAGTAATGCTGCAACTTCTCGAAAAAATGATTGTGATCTCCCCACCCGGTGGCCGTGTACGTGTCGAGAGCCTTGTAAAAGGCCAAGAGATGCGCATCGGTGTAACCAGCTCTGGAGCCGTAATCAGTCAAGAAGAGATTGATGAGATGTTCGTCGGATTCATCGAGGGCAAACACGACCAAGCTTCCTACAGTAGTCGACTTTCCATGTATTTGGCCCGCAACAATATCGAACGGCTGGGCGGAAAGATCTGGGCGGAGTCTGACGCAAATCGCGGCACCAGCATCTACTTCATCTTAACTATTTCGTGATTGAAATTCAGCGCTTGCGGTGCGGGGACCGTTTGTGAATCAAGTTGATACTTTGCGCTCTTGCCTCCAGAACAAGCGCTTCGGTATCTCGACCGACTCGGCGCAGCAGTTGAGCGTAATTAGTGAGAACCGGTAGAAGATCACTATGCTCTTGACCGTTCAACTTCTCGCGAATCTCGATGGCCCGCTTATACAACGGCTCTGCTTGGTCGAACTTCTTGGTTGCACTGTAGAGAGCTGCCAGATTGTGCAGATTAATCGCAACCTCAGTGTGCTCTTCTCCATGATTACGCTCGTGAATAGCCAGCGAGCGTAAGTAATACCCCTCAGCCATCGCATACTTTCCCTGCGTGTGGCAAAGTGCTGCCATATTGTTTAGCGTCTTAGCCAAACGTTGATCTGTTTCAGGAAAGCACTCCGCCTCCTTCATCGCCACAAGGAAAAACTCCTCAGCCTTCGCATAACGCCCTTTCTCGAAGGCTGCGATGCCCTGGTCAAAACTTTCCTGCCAGCCGGACCCATCAAGTGAATTTTCCATAGTCAAGCTATCGTGACCGATTTTCTTCAGCACCGCTATACTTTACATCTTTTTCTGTGCTACCATACATGCATACGGCTTCGCAAAATGGAAACCTCATTGGCTGTTCAAGTTAGAGAGATTGAAGCGCGCACTATCCTCACACCGCAAAAATGGGGATCGCTGCAAAGTCATTACGAATTTTCGCTCAATCCTTACGCCGGTTGCGCTTTCGGTTGCTCGTATTGCTATGTTCCGAAATTCCCACATGCTCGGCACGGATACAACGAATGGGGAACTTGGGTTGAAGTAAAGGTAAATGCTCCCGAACTCATTTACAAAGAGCGGCTCAAAGTGTTCAACAACCGACTTTTTTTCAGCTCTGCCACCGATCCTTATCAATACTTAGAGCTCAAGTACCGATTGAGCCGCCGCTGCTTGACAGAACTACTCAAGTATCAACCCGCCAAGATTCAGATGCACACCAGAAGTCACCTGATTTTGCAGGATTTGGAAATCCTGAAACAGTTTGGAAAGACCTTGCGGGTCGGGGTGAGCATCACCACCGACGATGATAATGTCAGACGTCAATTTGAGCCGAATGCGCCATCAATAACCAGAAGACTGCAGTTGATTCAAGCGCTGCAGCAAGCTGGAATTCGAGTTCACGCCTCGCTTTCTCCCTTGCTTCCTTGCAATCCGGATCGCCTTGTTGCCCTTCTCAAGCCTTACGTGGATAACATCTGGATAGATCAGATGCGCAATCAGGAAGTAAACACCAAGCCCGAGTTAATCGACAGATACGGCTGGTTCTTCCAGGCGGAAAGCTACAGGGCTACAATTGAGCAGATAGCGGAGGCGCTACCCAAGCAAAGAACGCTCCCTGAAACCGGCCAAGGAAGAAGGACGACTGCCGAAACTGTTTGCGGCAAATCTGCGCAAGGACAACTAAAACTGCACTTTCAATGAGCGTCTGATTCAGTTAGTTCTCAGGATTTTCTAGAACAGGCTATTTAGCAGCCTTGTCCTCTTGATCTATCTGAGCGCTTACTTCTCGCAATTTCGGCGTAGCCTCTTGATTGATCATCTGAATGGCTTCATTGGTAAGCTGCGGCAGCACATCAAGCGACTTCTGTCCGGTCGGCGACTTGTAGAAAGCAAGCATGTCCTTCAGCTCTTGCAAAGTAAAGTACTTGTCGTACAGTTTCGTGTAGACATCCGATACTATCTTTCCTAAATTGACTTTCTCATTGCTCAATACTTTGAACCGATCCATTCGCTTGTCCAATTTAGCGAGCAGCTCCTTCTTGGCCTTTTCCTTTTCGTCGGCGCTTAGTTTGGTTTCTTGATCGATTCGGGCGGCGAGAGCGGCATTCAGCCCCTTAACCTCTTGCTCGAAAACCAAATTGAAGCCCAGCTGTGCATTGCGCGTCACTCTGCTTGTCTCCAACAACTCTTGCATCACCGGTAATTTCTCTGCCGAAGAACCTCCTGCCGCCTCTTCGGCACAGGCAGATCGCACTTGCAATCCAAGGCTGATAAGACAACTGACAGCAATCATGTGCGTTCTTCCCAACATTAGACTCTCCCCTGGATTTAGCTGAAACTGTGGCAATGTGACTCCGCCCGACTTGCCAAGATTTCGTCGCCGGACCTCTTGAGCATTATCGCGTACTTCTCAACTTTTGATGTCATGCACCGACTGCAAGTACGATTTTGCCGAAATTTTCATTCCTTCCGACCAACTCATGGGCTTTAGCCGCCTCCGATAAAGGCAAGACTCGATCGATTACCGCTTGCAACTTACCGGAAGCAATCAGCGGCAGCATCTTATCGCCGAACTCCTTGGTAACAATAATTTTTTCATCGAGCGAGCGAGCCCGCATCACCGTTCCCCTAATCTCAATTCGCTTCCGCAGCAATTGTCCCAGCTCAATCTCGACCCGAGCCCCGGCTACAAGACCGACAACTATCATTCTGGCTTGAGTAGCCATGCAAATCAGATCTTCGGCTACATAGTTGCCACCGGCTAGCTCCAATACGACATCAACTCCGCGCCCGGCAGTCAGTGCAAGCACTTCCTGAGCAAATCTGCCGTCGGTCGCGACAATACCATCAACAAGACCCAGTCCTTGCGCAGCTGCCACTTTCCTGGCATTACGGGCAGTACCAATCGGTCTGGCTCCAATCGCCAGAGCTATCTGCACTGCGGCTGCACCCACACCACTGCCAACTGCGCTGATTAAGACGGTTTCGCCGGAAGATAGGTGCGCTTGAGTCACCATTGCGTCGAAAGCGGTTATGAATGCTTCGGGAATCGCAGCCGCCTCCTCAAAAGACAGACTTTCAGGCATTGGCATCACCGTACGCTCATGCACCACTATCCTTTCGGAGTATGAACCGCCTCCCACCAGTCCAAAAACCCGATCGCCAGGCTTATACAGAGTGGCGCCAGCTCCGATCTCTGCGACGACCCCAGAGAATTCGACACCGGGAATCTCCTTCGGCACGCCTTCCGGCACCGGATAAAGCCCCATTCTCTGCAAAAGGTCAAGACGATTAACCGCCGTCGCTTTTACAGCTATCGACAACTCCTCTCTTTCCGGCTTAGCCGGCTGAACTTCTCGCAGTTCCAGAACCTCCGGGCCGCCCGGCCGCGCTATCACAACTGCACGCATAACTTCCTCATGCTGCAAAACTCAAAACAACCTGCCACCTAGCGCTACCTCGAAATCAGGACGAACGAGAACGACATCATCGGCATTCTTGCCCGGCACTCCTAAAATCAAAATCTCCGATTGAAAGTCCGCGATCTGCTTTGACTGGAAGTTAACTACAGCCATCACAAGCTGACCAACCAAGTCTTCCTTCTTGTACCGCTGAGTCAGTTGCGCGCTCGACTTTTTGATGCCAAGCTCACCGAAATCAACCCAAACTTTATAGGCAGGCTTTCTAGCTTTTGGAAACTCCTGCACATCAACAATCCGGCCGACGCGAATGTCTACTTTACTAAAGTCTTGGTACTCGATTGTTTCCATACCGAACAAGTATACCGGGCGACTGGCTCAATCAAGCAATTCACCTCGGCACTCCTGGCACTGCGACCTTACGATGAACTCGATTCGATCGAACTCATAACCCATTCTGGCGCAGATCTGCCTGCCGACATCATCAAGATAATCTTGGTAAAACTCGATCGTCTTTCCGCACTCGATGCAGGTGAGATGCCCGTGATGAATATCCTCTCGTCTCCACTCGTAGAATCTCTGCCCACCCTTGTTCAAAGAAAGAACTAGACCGACCGAGCGCAAACTTGTCAAAGAGCGATAGACACTGGCCTGATGCAGATTCAAACCACGCCGGCCAGCAATCTCAGTAATCTGTTTTGCTGAAAGGTGCTCACCATGCTCGGCTTCCTGCAAAATTGCTGATACCAAGCGAATGCAGCGATTGTCGCTCATTTCGAGTTTGCCACCACTTTCACGATAAGTCTTGATCGCCCGGTATGCCGCAATCGAAGTCAGGCTAACACCTGCCTCCTGCGCTTTCTGTTGCAGTTGCGACGCACTCAAATCGGGCTCGCCTCTTAGTATTTGAAAAATCAGAGACTTGTTGCTGAGCCTTCGAGAAGGTTTATGACTGCTGTGGGTTTTCATCAGCTTGCCTTTCTGCTCAAATCAGGATCGGGCAAAATTAGCCGTCCGTCCGGGACGATTACACGGAGTGCCGCTGCGTCGCGCTCCCGCTGCAATGCCAGTGGCATTATCGATCGATTCGTGCATCTCTTCCATAAATTCATTAATACGAGCAACCAATTTTACTTTGCCTGCCCGCTCAGCACGCAATCTGGCAATTAACATTCCGGTGATCATCTTGTTTAAGCGACTGATGTTTCGGTCATACAAGCCGAAAGCGAGCGCAAGTATAACGTGCTTGGCACTGCCGGTGCTTAAATTGATTGTGCGCAAGCGATCGATTGAATCAGCCGGCATCGCCGCCAACCAGCTCTGCAGTCCGGACTGACGAATTATTCCTTCCCCGCTCAACCCACTATTCATTAGATGTCCTCACCGCCGGCGGTGCTTCGCGAGTTCTGCTCGGAACCTCAACCATGAAGATCCCTACTTTCTTACCGCTCACCCTCTTGACATGCGCGCCAAATTTTTGGCGCAGCAAGCAAATCGCCTAAGCCTCGCTCGCAGCTGCCAAATCGTATTCAAACAAGCACCAGGAGCCGCGCTCGGCACGCTCCCTCGGTTTTATTTTGTTGCTAGGGTACTTTACACTAAAACGGCCTTGTTGCGACTTGTTCTCAATAAGAATCCAGCCACCGCAGCTACCTACTTGGTAAGCGAGCGGCGGTTTTTGGGC
>CAZSNX010000296.1:0-5838 GCA_964607945.1 uncultured Candidatus Obscuribacterales bacterium | reverse complement strand
GGACTGGCAAACGATTGTCCGGTGGCAGTTAGGTGCTGCATCTCCTTGCCTTCGGAATCAAATACTTTCGCGATTCCGAAATCAAGCAGCTTCACGATCTCGTGCGAGTCGACGTCATGTAGCAACATGATATTGCCAGGTTTTACATCCCGATGAATTACTCCAACCGAATGCGCGACCGAAAGCGCCTCGCAGAGTTGCAAAAACATCCCCAAAGCCCGCTCAGTTGGCACCTTTCCTTGTCGTTCCAGCAGTGCAGCCAGCGTCTCCCCCTTTAGAAACTCCATTACGAGAAATGGCCCGCACTGCTCTGAAACCCCGAAATCAAAGACCTTCACAATTCCAGTATGCTCCAGTCCAGAGACCGCCTTTGCCTCCTGACGAAATCGCTCGAGAGCTTTCGGCTCCAGCATTGCGGAGGGAAGCAATACTTTGATCGCTACCTTTCGTTTCATCAAAAGGTGCTCAGCCAGGAAAACAACACTCATGCGTCCCTGTCCAAGCACCGACAACAGTTGATAACGCTTATCAAAAGTGTCTCCAGCCAAACGAATCAATTGCTCCGGATCCCCTTGATTCACCGAACCTCCGCGTCGAAACTGCAACTGCTTATTACGCTCTGTCAGGACTCGACAAAAACGATCTGCCCACTAGACCGCAGTTGTATTCAGCAACCAACCATTCAACAGTGAAGCCGTCAGCCACAGCTTTGCTTGCGAAATCAGTCACGTTCTGGTCACAACCGGCACATAGACTACGTACAACGCTGATGACAACAGCGCTGCGAGCGACATTCCCGCATGACCACATCTGCCTGCACCGGCAATTAGCCTTGGCTGTTGTGCAGATTTTCGCGCCCACTCCAGCTAGCGAGAAAGCAAAATGCAAAATCAACAAAAGATCGATTCACTTCTCCAAATCTATGTTGAGGCCGGTCACGAAGCTTTAGAGCAGGGTCACTTCAAAAGCGCCGGCAAGTTTTTTCTGGCTGCCTTGCGCGAAACAAAGAACCTAGAGGAGTCTCCACTCTGGGCAGGGATACTGTTTCAATCTCTGGCGGTTTTTTATAAACGACAAGGGCGCTATGTCAAGGCGGCTCGGTTCTATAACCGTGCTCTCGCCTTTTTCGAAGAGACACAAGGGTATGAAACAGAAAAGGTAGCTTACATTCTGCTTCAACTTGCTGACCTTTACGCCCGGCAAGAGAAACATGCCATCGCCAAGCGCCTTTATCGCAAGAGCCTGGCTATTTACAACAAGACTCCGCAAACTTATCAACCCGAGATTACTGCCGTCAGCCAACGGCTTGCCAATTTGAGTTTCATCGAACGCAAGGGTGGTCAATACTGGCAGCAATCGGCCAATTGAACGGTTGCCGCTCTCGAGCAGAAATCGAATTTAGCTCCACTATATCTACTAGTTATTTTCCAAAAAAAGACATGGTGGCGGATTCCGCCATCCATGCGTACCTAGCGGCGAGCCAGTCGAGCTTTCAGTCCCAAGAACCGGGCCGGTCCGAAGATTTGTCGTACTGCTGAAACATACGGCACGCGATTACTCTACCGTTGGCGGGTCGCCAGGACTCGACCGTGCCGCAGGAACGCAGATCGAACTCGCTGTCCTCGACAGCTCGCACGAAATTGCAGAGCATCCCTTTGAAACAGGCGGAATCAGATCCGCTCACCGAAATGCAGCTCTGCACCTCGGCATGTGTCTGACCGCGCAGCTTGACCTTAACCCACTCACGAAGAACGATCACTCCGTTCTTGAGCATGAAGGACGAGCCGCTGCGTTGTGAACGGTCAGTCTTCAAAGTGCAGTCAATGCCGCGCAATGCCGACTGAATTTCGACAACGAACTCGCCTTCAAACCTTACCTCGGTACCAACCGAGACCCAGAGGCGGTCGCTACCCCCCCAGGGCTGTTTGGTCTTGCCGATGTAGATAACGCCGCTGCCGTCGACGAAGAGCAAGAGCGGTTCCTTGGAATCAGGCTGCTTTGGCCTGCGAGAGAAGCTGAATTGCTCCTGACCATCCGAAACAATGCCAGCCTTCGTCCGCTCTGCGCCCTCGGTCAAGATTTCATGGAGAAGCTTATCGATATCCGGCAATGGATTGCCATTGCCACCACTTTCAATACTCAAGTGCCATACTTCCTTTCGTGTTGCTTGTGCGTGAGTGCGGCTCCGACCTGCCTGGTGCGGAGCCGCTTGCGAGCTTTGAACTGCCGGGGGCCGGCACCTGAGTGCTCCAGCCCCCAGCATGCGATCTCAACGAACCGAGCTTGTGCCCTAGCGCCGGGGAGTGATGGCGCGCTCAACTACGCGGTCGACGAAGCGAACCGCGAAGATGAGCAGGTCGTACAGGAAGTGCACGAAGATGCACGCCCACAAGCCGTAGGTGAAAAGCAGGTAGAACATGTACATGCCGATGAACCAGCTGTTGACGAAGCCGATCGGGCCGAGATACTTGTGCCCGTTGCGGAAGAACGCGTTTGCCGACAGCAAACCGGCTCCGACAGCCCAGGTCGCCGGCTCCGTCAGGACCGGCTGCAAGTAGCCGAGCGTCGCGATGTTGGCGAGCCAACCGAAGACGTGAATCTGCAGCCACTCGGCAATTCCGAAGCCGAGGAAGCCGAAGAAGAGGAAGTTGACGACCTTCATGCCGACAATCGCATTCAGGAAGATCAGCCAACGGAAGCAGATCTCTTCCATGAAGCCGGCCCAGAGCGAAATCAGCACGTCAATCGCGAACAACCCTTCGGCGTTGTCGTTCTCCTCTTTCGAGTTGCGGGTGATCAGGCTGAAGAAGGCTGTGACACCGGTTGCCCAGAGGAAGATCGGCAGACCGGCCCAGAGCCAGTCCACAATCGACCCCTTGGTGTTCCAGAAGTCGGACAGCTTGTACGGCAGGAACTCGGGCCAGAACGCCTGGACGATCGCCACGACGATCAAGCCCGTAAACGCCGCCTTCAGGTAATTCTCCCCCTGTTCCTTGTTTTTCTGAGACTTTTCGGACATATGAACTTTCTCCTTGGTGGACGAGCACCTTTGCGTGAAAGAACGCCAGAGAGCCAAAAGCGCCCCGAACTGCATTCGGAGCGCTTTCAGTGAATGGAGCTGAAGCTGTTACTTCATGAACGAGTCGTTGGCATCGGGCGAGACATAGGCCAGCAGATCTTTCTTGCTGGCACGGACGACGAGCTTGTCACCGCGCGCCAACGGATAGATGATCGTGTCTCCGTCAATCCCGATGTCCGACTTGGGCATTTTGGACTGGATAGTTACCTCCTCGGTCTCTTCCAGAACACCGCCGCATAGTGCTTAGGAATTGCCAGGCGGCAGCCAGGGCAGGATCAGGCGATACTGAAACTGTCTGGCAGCGATTGGCAGAGCTGGCGCCCCGGCAGAACGCAGAGATCCGGTCGAGCCGCCGGCCGGTCCGATGAACATGCCGTTAGACTTGTGCTCTTCATGCACGCCGCGCACTGTCGCCAGGTACCGACTCATAGAGCGCCAGTTGACGTGCCCGAACGAGACTTCATTGAGAATCGGCTCGGGAACGACCACACCGTTGATAGCGGCCTCCAGGCGGAAAAGCTTGAGCGGCTGCCGAACACCGCTGTCAATCTCGTCGATCACCGAAGAGAAGGTCGAGCGGTTGGCCAGGCAGTAATGCCCGAAGCTGGTCGAGGTCGGATTGACGCCCAGCAGCGGAACAGCATGGAGGCTGTGAGCCACGTCCAGAAATGTGCCGTCACCACCGATGGTGATCACGACATCGAATTCGGTCGGGTCTCCCTTGAGCTCACCACGCTGCAGCTCCTTGTACTTGATGCCTTTCTGCTGGAGCACCGCGCGAACCAGAGCGATGGTGGTCTCTTGCTCTTCGTGAGCCGGCTTGTAGTAGGCGACTGTTTCGTCACCCTGCTCGATCAACTTCAGCGTGTGCTGATCGTTGGCGTCCAGAGCAACCTGGTAGGCCGATTTCTTCAAGACCACCAGGACATTCTTGAGCTTGCGCTCGGAGTTTGGATTGGGTGTGCTCATAGCAAGCTCCCGCTTAAAATGGTTTTGATTCGCTCGAAACGCCGGATGCAATCTCGCTTTCCGAATGCGTTTCGAACCTGGTGATAATCACCGTCACCGCTATTAGTGCCAGTTTCGTTTATCTCTTCACTGCGCCTTCCCGGCCCAATTGCGCGCTAAAGGATCTTTAAAGCTGGTAAATTCAAGCTGGCGCTTACTTTATGGGAAGGGATTCTCCAGATCGAGAGCAATGAACGGCACGTGCATTTAACTTAATGCTTACCAGTAAGCTCATTCAAATGAGGAAATGAAAATGTAAAGCACTTGAACGAAAACGTTGAAATTTGCGTGGCGTAAAAGTGAGACCCTCCCTGAAGCAGCTATCAGCTCATACGTGTAGCAACGTGGCCAGCGCTAGCTTCCGGGAGCTTCCTCGGTCGCTTGCAGTGATGCGATTACGCACTTGGCGCGAGCGCCGCGAACTCGTTTCAACGCACCGGGAGGATCCCCAAAAGTACTGGACAGATTTTCGCTCATGACAGCCAGTCAGATAGTTTCGCTTGATAGAGCTCTGTGAGCTCCCACTCTTCTTAGCTCTAAAGTCAGCTCCAGCCTGCCTGTCTTATAACTTAAGAGGTGTTGATTGGTCGACTTGCCAAGAATTATTCTTTGGTCTCGTTTTTCACTTCAGCCAACAGATTAGCTTCCGGACAAGAAACATCTGAATTTCCAGCTTCACTCGACGGGTTTGCCTCCGTCTGCAAAAGCTCTTGTTCTTGAGCAAGCCTACCGGCTGAGCTATTACACCAATGCCCGCAGGGCACTGGACATTTCCTGGTCTCCAGCAGCCCGTATGGGCAAGGAGCATCCTCATGCACGATCAATTCACCCGCCCGCCCGAAGAAGATTTGAGTGCATACCTGGCTGACATCCAGGGTGACCTGCTCACTCGCAAAGAAGAGCGCGCCCTTGCGAAGCGCATCGCATCGGGCGATCTTGAAGCTCGTAATACTCTGGTCGAGCGCAACCTCCGCCTGGTCACCAGCATCGCCAAGCAGTACACCGGTCGCGGGGTGTCGCTGGCCGATCTGATCCAGGAAGGCAATCTCGGATTGATGAGAGCGGCCGAGAAGTTCGACCACAAAGTCGGAACCAGGTTCTCCACCTACGCCACCTGGTGGATTCGCAACTTGGTCAGCCGGGCGGTCAGAAACACCGCTCGCACAGTCTACGTGCCGCCCTGCCGCTACGAGCTCCTGAAGAAAATCAACCGGGCTCGGGCCGAACTCGAGAACCAGCTCGGGCACTCAGTTTCGGATTACGACGTCTCCACTCACCTGGGGACGTCGGTCCAGAAAGTCTGGGAGATAATCGAGTCGACCCGCGACTCGGTGCAGCTCGACCCGCTGATCGACTCAAGCGAAGAGCAGGAGAAGCATCAGCCGCTGATCCATATCTTCGCCGACAGACAACAGCCCCAGCAGAAGCTGCCGGCTACCCAACTGGCGGCGGCCGTGAGCGATCTGATGAGCCGCCTGCCCCCGCGCGAGCAAGAAGTGCTGAAGCTGCGCTTCGGGCTCACGGAGGAAGGCGAAGCGCTGACGCTGGAAGCGGCCGGCTTGCGCCTTGGAATCACCAAGGAGCGTGTCCGGCAGATCCAGGTCAGAGCGCTCAAAAGACTGCAATCGGCCGGGCTGGAAAATCCGCTGGAAAGCGAGCCTGACTGACAGCCGTACGGGCTATACCCCTGAGCCCATGAGACGGTGGCAAGTGAGCTTCACACAGGAGTAGCTCATGCGTTACATGACCGA
>CAZSNX010000295.1:0-5846 GCA_964607945.1 uncultured Candidatus Obscuribacterales bacterium | reverse complement strand
AACGCGGATGGTCTGCCTTGCTTTCGGAAGCTGCCATGTCAGTCTTTCTCCGTAAAGGCAGCCGGCTTGCTTCGAGCGATCTCCGGTCTGTGATGTTCGCCGGCAGCCGGGGGTACCTGGGCGACTTCCGCTTGAAATTCTCTGAGCGCTTTCAAACAGATCAGGTAATCATCCTGGGTCGCTGGTTTGCTGCCAAACCAGATCAATTCGACCGGGCTGACCAGCGCCCGGAAACTCTGTTGAAGCATTGAGTGTCTGGCCAGCGCGTACCAATATTCGTAGTTGGTGCGGGTCGCGACGAATTCTGCGATGCCGCGTTCATGCAAAAGCTGCAGGCATGATAGATAGAGCGCGCGGCAAGCTTCTCGGTAGAGTCCGTCAGTCGCTAGTTGCTCGGCTTCTTTCTGCCAGCCGCTGGAATTAAGCAGTTTGATTGTGCTTGCGGCCGGACTTCTTGCTCTTTCGCTCTCTATCTTCAAGTCACGCAGCCGGCGCCAAATCAAAGAGACGGCGAAGCAGGCTCCAACCAGACCGGCACCATACAGCAAAACTTGCATCACATTGCTGGCCATGCTCGAATCAGCCAAGCCGGGTACTTTGATCCGCAGCGAGCTGAGTAAGTCGCTCAACCAGCGCAAGAGCTGACTGGCAATTTCTTGCATCTTGAGCAAGAGCTCGGGAGGATTATGATACCGGTAAGACTGGGCTATCACGGCAATATCAGCGCTTACCTCCTTCACTGGATCTTCCTCTCCAGAACTTCGAGCTCTTTCATGATGTCCAGTCCCTCTTGCCGCAAGCGAAGATCGTGGTAGAAAAGCCCGAAAGCCATGAACGCGACCGGCCATAAAAGCATATTGATTAAAGCTTCCCAAACGTGTGAAATGACCATCAAATGCAGTGGCATCTGGTAGCTGTCATAATCGGCCGAACTGGTCAAGCTGTGCTGGTACATATCGAAGGCGGATGCGGCCACCAGCGGTAGCGAAAGCGGAATGGTAGCGAAAACGACGGTGGCGTAAAGCAGCAGTCCAAAGGCGATGGTGCGCCAGAAATCGCCGAATGTAAGGGAAAAACCACGATTAATGATAGTGCTGATGCGTTGATCTTCACAGGCGAACGCCGAAAATGTAATGAACGATAAAAGCATAATCAATAGAATGCTGAATGCTGTACCGACCGGTGCTATCAACAGACCGGCAGAGGCAAGTAATGTTTCAGCCGCATTCCCCTTAATCAGTTGGGTGGCTAGCACCAGTTCGATTGTCCAGACTCCCACCGTCAGGACCGTCGCCCCGAAAATTGCTGATGCGAGCAGAAGGACGCGCCATTTTCGCTTGTTGAGCCAGATGTGTGCAGTCGCGTAATTGTTGTCGAAGCCGGCTGCCATTCGAACCAGTGCAAGCTGTCTGATAGTCAGAATCCATTTGGCGATCAATACCACTATGATGCTGCAGCCGATTACTGCATAAGGAAGTACATCGGTTCTTGCTGCCGTACTCTCCATCAGTTTGGAAAGGAAGAACTGCACGCCGAGGGCGCCGCAAGCAGCTACGGTGGTCGGACCGATTAAGATTCGAAATAGTAAGCTCAGGTGGCTACGATAAAGTCTGAAAGAGCGACCGATAAGGTCGCCCACTGATTGCGGTTTGGCGGGCGGATCGTCAAACAATCGGAATTCTCCGGCCTGTCAATTCTGGAATACCCAGCTTTGAACCGCTTGCATCGGCGTCTGTGAAATTGTTGAATTGAGCTTGCAAAATGAATCGGGATGCAAGCAAGAGACCGATTCAGGCAGACTACGATATCTGGTCGTCCTCGCCTGGGCTGGCGGCTTCGGTGGCGCTGTGCCGCTGGCATAGTTCTGCGACAAGTTAGACTTTGAAAGATTATTGCTTGCGCTAGATCCATAGAACCAAGCCTAGAGAAGGAAATCGAGCCGATGGATGTCAAAGACCGATTCGCTATCCCACAACACTTCACGGCTAGTGCTGTGGTGATTGCCAAGGATCACATCTTACTTGTACATCACCGCCGAATCGCTGCCTGGCTTCCACCTGGCGGGCATCTTGAAGCGCACGAAATGCCACATGAAGCGGCTATTCGGGAGGTGTTCGAGGAGACAGGAGTGACAGTCGAGCTATGGGCTGACCCCGGTCCTCAAACTGGTGACCCGGAAGCATTCTTTTTGCCGACTCCGCTTTGCTTCCACGGTGTCAAAGCGGTCGAGCAAGGAATTGAGCTCTATCACCTCGACCTGGCCTACCTTTGCCGGCCGATCGGCGGTTGGGAGCTGCCTCCGCCCATTACCGGCTCGGACGTCAGGGCAGCTTGCTGGGTTAAACTCGATCAACTCGACAGCTGGAATCTGGCTAAGAACGTCACTGAAATAGTGGCGATTGCTAAGGCGCGCCTGGAGTTTGGCTAAAAAGAAAAACTGCGTATAGATCAATCGTTTTACTGGGTAAAAAAGAAATCGGGCGATGCCCGAGGTTTTTGAAATTATTAGCTGCGGGCGGGGATACAAATAGGGCATACTAATTATTGAATTCGCCAATCTGCCGCCGACGCGCCACAGAAAGGGACCATCTTCACATGACAAGCGCCCTGGTTCAACAATTAACGGGAGTTCGGGATCTAAAGAAGATTCTGGAGACAACAGTCAAGGAGCTCGGAGAGACTTTCAAAGCTGATGTCTGCCAGGTGATGCTCAGCAATCCGCTCGATCCAAACGTGGTCGCCATTTGCGACTATCGTGCCGCCGCCGATCAAGAGA
The DNA here is from genome assembly GCA_964607945.1 of uncultured Candidatus Obscuribacterales bacterium. GTDB lineage: Bacteria > Cyanobacteriota > Vampirovibrionia > Obscuribacterales > Obscuribacteraceae > JAGVKB01. The sequence continues at coordinate 3,070 of CAZSNX010000295.1, read as the reverse complement.
GTCCGCCAGATCTGCCGACTGTGACCTTACCGCTGTCTCTGGAAGGTAAGTCATTCGGACATATTCGGCTGGCTCGCACCGAAGCTGTCAGCTCCGATGAAGTCAACAATATTCGAGTCATTCTGGGCGAGATGGGCGATATCATTCGCCACGCACAGATCAATGATATTGTGCAACGCGACACATTCCGCGACACGTTCTTGGTTGAGATCGGCAATGTTATGGCCTATTCGCTGGGAATCGGCGATGCGCTCTTCATGGTCGTCAACATTTTAGGGAAGGTGCTGCACGCCAGCCGCTGCATTTTTATTTGCACTGACGATACGCAAGCTGGCTGGAAGTGTTACGAATTTTGGCAACAGGACAAAGTGCAAAGCTGTCAGTCTTATTGCTGGCCCACCACGGATTCACCGCTTGTCGCACAGACATTACTTTCAACGGCTCCGCTCATGGCATATGAAGGGCAATCCAACTCCTATTCGACGCCGGTGCAGGAAGAGATGGTATTGATTGGAGCCCGCTCTGTTTTGGGAGTTCCGCTCAGGAGTGAGCGTGGTACTCATGGTTGCGTCATCTTGCAGCAATGCGATTATCGGCGAGCCTGGACACGTGGCGAGTTGGATATGGTGCAGAACGTAGCCGACAAGGTCGCCGAAGCGATCACCAAGTTGCCGGCCGAAAAGCTGGCTCGCGAGCCGATTATGCAATTGCACCAGCGAACCGTCAGCATTCCCGAAGGAGAAAAGCAAAGTATTCAGTCCGTCCGCCGAGCATTGAAGGGTGCACTCGGACAACAATCTATTCCGGTTGCACAGAAGACTTCGATGCCGGCGCCCAAGCCGGTGTCGCCACCACCGCTTCCGGTAACACAGTCGCTGCCTGATGCATCACAAATGGAGCTGCCGCCACCGCCTCCTTCCGTCGCTGTCGCACCGCAAGTAGTGCCAACGGCCCCGGTTTCGGAACCTGCACCGCCTGCGGTGCAGAAGCCTGGTGAGACCGAAGGCTTCTCTGCGCCTGGTGGGGAGGCTCATCCGCCGGCCGCCGGCAAAGGGCTTGGTGGCATTTTAGGTGGCATCAAACAAGGTGCCGGAGCGACAGCTATGGCAGCGCTCGATTTCGGAGCCCCGAGCGCTCCGGAGTTGCCGCCGCCAGTGCAGACACCGGTTCAGCCGCCTGCTGCGTGGGGAGAGCCGCCGACGCCGGCAGAGGATAGCTCGCCCTGGGGTAGTGCCGAACCGTCGCCGGTGGCCGATGTGGCACAGCCACCGGCAGTAGAGCCGCCAGCAGCGGGGGGGTCTCCCTGGGGGAATCCCGACGATGTTGCTACGCCCGCTACCGGTTCTGCTCCGGCAGCAGGACATTGGGGCGACCTGGATGCAAGCGACGCACCGGGAGCGACCCCGCCCTCGCCAGCATCAGCGCCGGTGCCTTCAACGCCTGCACCAGCGCCAGCAAACGCTTGGGGCGATCTGGACTCTATTCCTACACCCGGCAGCAGTGGTGCCCAAGCCGCACCGGCGGCCGCACAATGGGGCAATCTCGACTCGATCCCGACTCCGGGAGCTGGTGCCGCAGCTCCTGCTAACGGCGGATCTTGGGGCAATCTCGATGCAATTCCAACACCGGCCTCCGGAGGCGGAAAGCCGGGACTGGCGGCGATGGCCAAATCAAAAGGTGGCGGCGGTGGCGTTGCCAGCCCACTCATGGCCTCGTTTCACAAAGACAAGTCGAAGTTCACGCAACAGATGCCCGTGACTGAATTCGTCGAGGGTCCGCCGGTCGAGATTGACGAAGTAGCGGCTCAAGCTAAATTGCAAGCGATTTTATCGTCTGCAAATCCCACCAGCGATTACATTTTTGCTACGCCCGGGCTCGATGCCCGCATGCTTGGCCGAATTGACGGTTGGGTTTCTCAGATCGAGCAGAAAGACAAGTATGCTAACGGCCATGCCAGGCAGGTAGCAGAATACGCTGTTGCAATAGCAACTCAAGCCGGACTGTCGGCAGACGAGATTAGTTTAGTTAGATTGGCCGGTCTGGTGCATGATGTCGGCAAGCTCGGCGCAGCAGCTGCCGTGCTTCAAAAGCCCGATGACGAACTGTCCGATTCCGAATTGCTGTTGATGATGAAACATCCGCTGGATGGCGCCGAGCTTTTGGAATCATTTCCGGACTTAAAACAACTGGCGCCGATTGTCCGGGCGCATCATGAGGAATTTGACGGCAACGGTTACCCAGCTGGACTCAAAGGCGATGATATACCGATACTGGCCAGGATTATTCATGTTGCCGACAGTTACCATCAGTTGACCAGTCCGATGCGTTTCCGGCCCGGGATGAGTCCGACTGATGCTCAGCAGGTCTTGACGAAGGGTGCCGGTAAGCAATGGGATCCTCGCTTTGTCGAGGCTCTGATTTTATCGATCATGCAACAAAAGGTGCCGGCTGCTTTCGCATAACCGCTCAGCGCTAGTCTCTCTGTAATTTCTCTTCTTGGCGGGAATGATTGAAAGGGAATGTTGCTCGCTGTTTGCAAGGAGGAGCGCACGATGAGCGGTGACGACCAGACCACAGATGGGCTCGAACCGACTCAAGATCAATCCCAGTCTTTGCCGAAAGACAAGCAGCGCGCGCCGGGACCGGCTACGCGGGCGCTTGGCCGTCCGACCATTTTGGGACTGGACGGGCAGACTCTGGTTGAAGGAGTCAATCTCAAGAATGAAAGTCGAGCAGCCATCTCGGCCAAATCGCCGCCGGCAAGCTCGGTTAAAGTGGAGGAGCCGATTTCGGCTACGGCAAGAGAACTGCTGAGGAAGCTAAACTCCAGCGAAAGTAGAGTCGATCATTGTTGCTGGAAAGTAGCTCCCGCAATTAGTGCGGCTCAGGCTGAAGCAGTCAAAGCGACTGCCGCAGAGATCTACCAGCACTTGCGTAAGCCTGATTTCAGCGATTTGGAGATTGTCTGCAATTTGCTTGAGGCAAGAAGCGCAGCTGAGCTTAGATATCTGAGCGCCGCATACGCAGCGAATCATCCTGGCTTGACGCTCGAGGGGGATTTGAAAAATGC
>CAZSNX010000294.1:0-5862 GCA_964607945.1 uncultured Candidatus Obscuribacterales bacterium | reverse complement strand
CGCAGCGAGGGTTCGAATCCCTCCCTCTCCGAATTTTCCCTAGACCGGCGGACTTTGCAGGCGACGCTTAGGCAGAGCGTTGTAACGGAGCTGTCTTAGCAGGGCGCAGAAAAGGAAGGCGACTAGCTTTTGGAAGTGAAGCGTCATGACGCAGCAAGATTGGATTTGTTCGACCGGAGCGCTCAAAAGTGGTATTTTAGCCCTGTCGTCAAGCGGGTGTCGTCCCTGGATTTTTAACCGTCATGGAACATTTCATAGAGAAGCTTAAAGAGATTGAAAAGACTTATCGGGAGCTGGAAGAGAATCTAGCCGATCCGGCTGTTGTTGCGGATCAAAGTCAATACAAACGGCTGGCAAAAACACGCCATTCATTGCAGCAAACTGTGGATACCTTTCATGACTATCAAGATGTTCTGCGTGATATAGCCGGTGCGCAGGAGATCTTGCGTACCGAAACCGACAAAGACATTCGAGAAATGGCCGAGCAAGAGGTCACGGACCTGCGCGTTCGGGAAGAGGAGTTGTCCGACAGGCTGCGCGTATTACTCTTACCGCGCGATCCAAACGACGAGAAGGACATCATTTTAGAAATCCGGGCCGGAACAGGCGGTGATGAAGCCTCGATCTTTGCCGGTGATCTGTTGCGCATGTATCTTAAGTATGCCGACAAACTTGGCTGGAAGGTCGAAATAGTCAACTCCAGCGACGGGGAAATTGGCGGGTACAAAGAAGTGATCGCCAATATGCATGGCGACAATGTTTACAGCCGGCTCAAATATGAATCGGGGGTGCACCGGGTGCAGCGAGTGCCGGTTACCGAAGCTTCCGGCCGCGTACATACTTCAACTGCGACAGTGGCAGTCATGCCTGAAGTCGATGAAATCGACGTTCAGTTAAACGAAAATGATCTGGAAATTTCAACCATGCGCTCCGGTGGTGCCGGCGGTCAAAACGTCAACAAAGTCGAAACAGCAGTGCGAATTGTGCATAAACCGAGCGGATTGATGGTGGCATGCTCCGAGGAGAGAAGCCAGCTTCAAAATAAGGAGCGAGCGAAGCAGATCCTCAGAGCCAAGCTCTATAAAATCGAAATGGAAGCTCAGATGCAGGCAATCACCGATCAACGCCGATCACAAGTGGGCACCGGCGATCGCTCTGAGAAGATTCGGACGTACAACTTCAAGGACAATCGAGTCACCGATCACCGGCTAAATGAGAATTTCAGCTTGCAGCAAGTACTAGAGGGCGATCTCGAAAAGATGATTGAGGCCAACATCTTGTCGAACCAGCAGAAGTTACTGGCTGAGGCTGCGCAGGTGGTGTAAGCAACCGTTGCCAAGCCTGAACTTGTTTAAAGAAGAGATTGCGGCGGCACTGCTGGCGGTCGGAGTCGAGCGGTCGGAAGCCCGGCGTGAGGCGGAGCTGATTATTGAGCATATCACCGGCTTGCGCCTTGCTCAGCAAATGCTTGCGGCTGATAAGTCAATCACTGATGATCAGTATTGCATCGGTGTATCCATCTTGCAGCAGAGACAGAAGCGAGTTCCACTTCAATATTGTCTCGGGTATGCCTACTTTATGGGTCTGAAGTTGAAGGTCAGAGCCGGTGTTTTCATTCCGCGCGGGGACACAGAGACGCTTGTAGAGGTAGCGCTGAACCGTTTGCGTTCGAAGACGAGGCCGCAGCTGACCGAAATTGGCACCGGCAGTGGCGCGATTGCCATTGCAATTTTGAAACATTTGCCGGATGCGATTGTGACGGCAATAGACGTGTCGGCCGAGGCGGTTGCCTTGACCGAGGAGAACGCTATTTTGCATGGAGTATGGCAGCGTCTGCGTCTGGTGCAGGCAGACTGGCGTTCGTCCCTGCCGTCAGAGCTCGATGCAATCTTATCCAACCCGCCTTATATTCCGCAGTCGGAGCGCCAGTCTCTTGCTCCTGAGGTAGAAACATACGAACCGGAGCTCGCACTTTTTGGAGGAGACCCAGACGGTCTCTCTTTCTACCGCGAGCTCAGCGCGGTTGGACAATTGCACCTAAGCGGCGGTGGATTCATCGCCGTCGAGATCGGCGATCGGCAAAGCGAGGATGCGACTGCAATCTTTACCGAGCATGGCTGGCAAGACGTAGAGATTGTCGAGGACTTGAATGGACTGCCGCGTGTACTGACCGCTGCGAAGGCGAATTAAGGATTTTCAAATTCTAATAAACTGCTAAAATAAAGTGAATAAGCTTCTTTTGAGGTGGTGCCTATGGAAGACGGCATATTGAGAGCAATATCGGCCGATGGCACCATCAGAGCAGTAATCGCTACCACCACCAATCTTGTCGGAGACGCCCGAAAAAGGCACGGATTGTCATTTACAGCGACGGCCGCATTGGGCCGGGCGTTGACCGGTGGTGCGCTGCTTGCATCGCTGGCATCCAAGGCGGGGCAAATTACTTTGAAGTTTCAAGGTAACGGGCCTCTGGGTAAATTGATGGTCGATGCATCACCCAAGGGCACAGTCAGAGGCTTCGTAGAAAATCCCCAGGTTGAGTTACCGTTAAACTCCCTGGGGAATTTTGATGTTGGGGGTGCAATCGGGCGAACCGGTTATCTTCATGTCACCGTCGATCCCGGCTACGGCATCCCATATACCTCTACAGTCGAACTGGCAAGCGGTGAAGTCGGAGAGGACTTAAACCGATATCTGGTCAATTCCGAGCAGACCGGCTCGGTTGTGATCGTCGGCAGTCATTTGACTGCAAAAGGGGTAGAGGCGGCCGGCGGGTTGATAGTTCAGCTGCTGCCGGACCATTGTGAAGAAACGATCTGCAAGATTGAAAACAATGTCAGCACCTTCGGCTCGTTCACCTTTCTCATGCGCCGGGGAATGGGTCTGGAGGCTATGCTGGAGAGAATTCTCAATGGTTTTGATGTGCGCCCATTGACGGAGGTAATGCCGCTGCGTTTCTATTGCAAATGCTCCAACGAGCGTTTTGTCGAAGCGCTGAAGGTGCTGCCCAAAAAGGAGCTCGTCTCGATGGCTCAGGAAGATGGCCAAGCCGAAGGACGTTGTCATTTTTGCAATGCCGTTTATCTGGTAGGTAAAGATTGCTTGCTCAATCTGGCCCAGGGCAGCTGAGTAGTTAGTTAACCAAGCAAAAAGACAGGAGCTGCTCCTGTCTTTTTGCTTGCCCAGATGGCGCGCGTCCATCTGGCAGGTAATACATCTGCGCGGCCGGGCCTCCGGCTTTAGACCGCTCTGGCTACCTTGCCTGCTTTGATGCAGCTGGTGCAAACCTTCAAACGCTTGACGGCGTTGCCAATCTGCGCCTTGAACGGTTGCAGATTTGGCAACCAGCGCCGCTTGTTGTGGGGGTTCCAGTGCGAACGCAGGAATGTGTAGTTATAACCGGTCATCGGACCTTTCCCGCATACATCACAACGTCTGGCCATTGCTGCAATCCTTCCAAAAAAAACTTGCTAAAAATACTTGTCGAAAACTTCCGCGCTAGACTTAATTCTACCTTGCCAAGACTTCCCAGTTATCTCCGAATCGGACCGGACAATTATGCCGGCTCGCCCGGAAAGCTCTGGCGGGCTGGAAGCTATAGGCTCCTGCGCCTGCGAACGTGGAATTGTACCATGAAGATTTTGATCTTTCGGAAATCCTTAGATTGGCACGATCACAAACTGTTCGGTCAATATTTGGACTTGTCAGTTAGCAGAAGCGATTCATCTCGTGGTAGTCTAAGTTTTGAGCCGTTCTTGGACTCTTGCGGGTTTGCCATGAGCTTGTTCTCAAGAGGAGAGCGGTTAATTCCCGGCGAATGCTCAGACCTGCAAATTTATTCGAATTGCATACTAACGCTAGCTTAAACGTGGTATCAATTCTGTAGGCAAGGGAAGAGCGGTTAAGGCGAACGGGGCTCGGGCAGGGGCGCAAGGATGGCACTCGTAAACTACGCGGCTAGAGAGATCAACTGCAAAATCGTTTACTATGGTACCGGTCTTGGTGGCAAGACCACCAACCTGAAGTATATTCACAGTCAGTTGGCGCCGACAACCAGGGGGGAGCTCATTAGTCTCGCCACTGAAACGGAAAGAACTCTCTTTTTCGACTTCCTTCCACTGGACCTCGGGTCTGTGCAAGGATTCAAAACACGGTTTTCGTTGTATACGGTGCCTGGCCAGGTCGAGTACAACGCCAGCCGAAAACTGATTTTGAACGGTGTCGATGGCATCATATTTGTGGCGGATTCCGACGCGATGCGGTCGAAAGAAAACATCGAATCGCTGCAAAACATGATTGAGAACTTGGCGGAGTACAGTTTGACGCTGGATAACATTCCGTGGGTGTTGCAATACAATAAGCGAGACCTGGCATCGGCCATGCCGATCGAGCGGATGGAGAAAGAGCTCAATATCAGAGGCGTTCCCAGTTTCGAAGCGGTTGCATCGGAAGGGTTGGGAGTCTTTGCAACGCTCAAGGCGATCAGTAAGTTGATTTTGAACAGGCTACAGTAGAGTCTGCCTGTATTAGCATTAGCTCACGGTAAGTAGCAGGTTTGCTGCAGCAGTCACTTGCGAAAGTTTTTAAGTGCGAGCATTTGCATTTCGAGCCGGAGCGTTGCATCTTTATACAAGCAGTCTCAAGTCGCGTATATACCCCGGAGATGCGCTGGGCTCCCGGCTGAATGAGACCGACCGCAAACGCCGTCGCCGACAGGGGATGATCGGATGTCCACGGACCGTCCGGAGCAAAATGTGGAAGTCTCGGCGCTCAGAAGAGCGTTGGCGGTTGAACGACGGGCTCGCTTTTCGGACTTTCAAGGCAAACGCTCCACATTTTCACAGTTCATGCGGCAGGCTGCCGACAAGCTCTGCAAGCGATTTCCGATTGAATCGCGCTGGGCTACTATCCGTGGATTGTTTCGCCAGTATCCTAATCTGGATGTGGCCACTCGAATTTCGATCGTCAACCGGGCCGATGAGTTGATTGAGCAGTTGGCTCAAATGAAGCAGGTGGTTGTAACGCCGGCTCCTCAAGCTCCTGAAGCAGCCAGAGCCAAACAGCCGGCAGTCAAGGGCGAAAGAAAGTTTGCTGCAGCTTCTGCCGTTGGCGCTTCGGATTCGTCGAAGGAGAGCAAGCTTGTTCACGCCGGCGATAGGAGAGCAACCCAAGAGATCGATCAGATTGATGTTAAGTTCGTGCGAGGAGTCGGGCCTAAAATGGCTGATGTCCTGGCCGGTTTGGATATCTATACTGTCGATGATCTGATCCGGCACTACCCGCGGCGGCATCTGGACTTTCAAAATCGGCTTCGCATTCGCGATCTGAGTCCGGGCCAAGTAGTGACAGTTTTGGGTACAATCCGCTCGGTCGGTGCATTTCAATCGCGCAAGGGCAACGTGTCGGTGCTGTCGGTCATGATTCATGATGGCAGCGGCAGTATCAGCATCACTCGTTTTATTGGCGGTAAATCCAACAAGTACCTGCTGGACAGGTACAAAGACCAGTTTCCCAAAGGCGCGCAGGTGCTAGCATCCGGTGTGGTGGAGCAAGATCGTTATTCCAACCGGCTGAGACTGAAAAACGCCGAAATAGAGTTGCTGGGGGCTCTGGCGGACGACGATCAGGAATTGGAGACGATTCACACCGGACGGCTGGTGCCGGTCTATCCGCTGACCGAAGGGCTTTCTCTGCGCTACTTGCGCAGCATTATTCACAGTGCGCTCGAAAGTTATGCCGATCGAATTGAAGACATGCTGCCGGCCGAGATTCGAGAAAAGTACAATCTGATCGGGCTGGACGCCGCCTTGCAGGGCATTCATTTCCCGGACGAGCCTGAGCAGAAAGATCAAGCGCGCCGGC
>CAZSNX010000293.1:0-5881 GCA_964607945.1 uncultured Candidatus Obscuribacterales bacterium | reverse complement strand
CGGCACCTCCAATTTTTTCGCAATTTCTATTTCGTCATATAGTATGATTTCGGATTTCAAAATTTAGTTCGCTCCAATCGCTAAAGCGAACGCAGGTTCGATAGCCGCTCGGTGTTTTGGTTGCTCGAGCAAGCAGTTCTTGAGTGAATGCTTGCCGAGCCGTTGGCCGTTAAACAGTTGCGCTCATAAAGTCCGATGATCTTGTCCGTCCGCGCAATGCAAGTACTCGCTAGAAATCTTTAGCGGCAGTGAAACAAGCAGCCTTGTCCAGTTCACTTTGAATAGCTGCGCGGAGAACTTCCGTTGCTTCGTGAATGTCAGCAGGCAGCGAATTAAGAGGGATCGGTTTGCCTACCACCACGCTGGCACCGTAATACCTGACCTCGACCTTAACGAGTTTGCCGTCCTTGTCTTTGTCAACTGCTCGCCAGATGCGAAATCCGGACAAGCCAAATTGCCTGAGTAAGAAATCAGGGAAACGCAGCCACTTAACCAGACGGTGGAACCAAGTAGCCATGATCGGCTCGTCAACGTACACAATGCCCACCGGCAGCGCCGCGAGCTCCTCTCTGCCGACCGTTTCGCTCGCACGGTTGAGTACGCGAATCCAACCTGTGCGAAACTGATCGCGCTGCAAAACGTTGTTCCGGATGAGCAGTCCCTGCGGAAACATCAGGAAGGCCCTGTCTTTGCACAGGATATTGGCGCCGGCTTCAATCACAGCATCAGCACTGGTTTTGCTTTTAGCCTTGCCCCGTTCACCCTGCACCGCGCAAAACCCGAACCAAGCTGCCAGAGTAGCTCGCCATCCAGTAACTTCGCTGGCAACAGCAAGCTGGCGATAAGCCAATGGCAGCGCCTGGCTAATCACGGCAAAATCGAACTCGAACACATGGTTGGGTACGATAATTACCTTTCCGGTGAACTGGGTGTTATCGTGGCCGATCACCTTCACAGGTCCCACCCAAAGGAAACAAGCAAGTCTCGCAAGAAACCTGTAAACGAGACGCCCGAAGAAGTTCGGCGGTGGAGGAAGGTAACCGGAAATTTGCAGCTTTTTGCCCTCCCTGCGCCAGAACAAAAGTCCGGCCAAGACAAAGTAGGCAAAGGCGATCAGAATCAGGAACGCCAAAATTGCGAAGATGTTCATACTCTTGGTCCTTTCTCTTGAGTCACTGCGATCGTGGATTGACCTTGTCCTGTACTGGTTTCACGTAGCTGAGCTTGCCTGGTAGAGCAGGCAAGCATATACATCTGCGACTGTTGTCTCCGGCAGATGGAAATGCACGCTGGACGGCAGATTAGATTGAAGCGACTGGAGCAATCGGGCAGCAAAGAACGCAGCAAAGAAGTCTGCTACGCGCGGCAACAACGAGCAAACAATCTGCTCCCCCGTGATACGGAGGGATTCTTAGCTTTCATTCTGAGTGTTTGGTGCTAACTGTTAGACGAGATTTCTGCTGATTGCTCGAGAGAAGCAAATTGTCTCCTTACTCTTGTCAGCGAACATTTGAAGAATCAATACAAGAGGGAGCGCTAGACAAATTCTTACAATCGCAACGCTGCTCTTCGTAATTTCCGCGGCTCAGTTCATCAAGTTCGCTTAAGTGAGAGCTTGGCCATGAACTAACATCGACCAGGAGCGAAAATATTATTGTCCTCCTAATTGTGACGGCTGCCGCGTTGAAATTCTTCCGGTCAACTTGCGGCAGCTTTGTGTGTGCCGAGTAATGTGCGCACTGAGTAAGGAGGAGCCTATGACGTTCGACAATATCGAGAGTTCTAGCAGTCAGACAGACACTTCGTCCGGGCATTGCGAAACTGCTTTTGAGCAAGCGAGCAATGGCAAGCCGGAGCTCGTGAACAGGCAAAAGCAACAAAACGAAGAGCTCAAATCGGGCAAGAAAAGCGGAATTACTGATTCGTTCGGCAAGCCGGTAATCGTAGAGAATGACAGCACTCAACGATTGGACGGCGCCAAAGTGTTCGACGATACCGTAGCTGGTCCGGCTGGCGCTCCCGGTCCCAAAGGCGACCGACAGCCTATAGGTGAGATTAAGCTGCCGCAGCTGGAGAATGAACGATTGGTCGATTACGGCAATATCGTCAGCAAGGACCTTGACATTACCGTACATATCAATCCAGACAAGGGGATCAGATACATACCGCTACCTGGCGGCACCCAGGTTTTTGAAGAGACAAACGGTTCAAAGGAGGTTATTACCAATGGCGGGTTGTCCATTCAATACGAGCCAGATCAAAAAATGATCAGCGTCAAGACGGAAGATCAATCGATTATTCAGCTGCCGATTAGTTCCCTTGCCGGCACACACTTGAGCCTGTTGGATAAAGAGAGTACTCAAATTACCTTGTTCGGCGACGGCAAAATAGTCGTGAGAGAAAAGGATGGCATCAGAACCGAGTTCAACGACGTTCAGACCGTTGCCGATCAACGGCCCGATGTCGTTCGCTATGACAGCAATGGCAAGGAGTTGCTGCGCGTCGTGATCGATGGCAATCAAGCAATCTTCAAGACTGCCGCCGACGGCTCATGGTCTCAAAAGAAGGACAACGGCACGCTGATTTACTTTGACAAACAGCAAGATGTTGTGAAGACAATATTACCGGATCGCACTGAAATTGCGGAATGGGGAGACGGTCGCAAGCTGATAGACACCCCCGAAGGAATCTACTGGCTCAGGCGTGAGCCGGACGGGATGCACAGCTTGAAATTCCTTGTAACGGACGGCGAAATCTCCGAGCGAGCAACTCTTACCGAACCATTCAAGCATGTCTTCAAAAATGGATTGCAGCTAGGAATCACCGTTGACGGAACAGTCATATTGCAAGACAAGGATGGCAACCTATCTACGTTCAACTCAAACCGAGTGTCGCACCACTATGGCACCGAGGGCAAGGAAATACCCTGAGCGTTGGCGCCCTTGTAACATCCGCCCTCAAACTGTTAGATGCGGTTTTTCTTCAATTAGCAGCACCGCATCCAATACTACGCGCTGATAAGCAAGTGCTTTCATCTCAAATGGCTAAAGTTTCTCCAACCTGCCAGTGACCTCATGCGGCAGTCGCTCAATAATGGACTGGTAAACGCGCCGCGCCGATTCCGCTCCCGCTTGGGCGAGATCAGTTGTTGGACTTGGGGAGTTTTGCAGAGGATAGCGACCGGCAATACACCATTCTGTCAGCCAGGCTATTGATCTAAGATCTGCTTCGAGCGATTGATCTGCCTGTAAGCAACTTGCCGCAAGTGAATCGAGTTCATGATATCTCGCGATCGGTCGATCGCACCATACCAAAAATGATTTCAAGGCTTTCTCGACTGCTTGTTGGCTGTGGAACAAGGATTGACCCAGGGCTGCTTCATTGTTGCCGACGAGAAACCATTGCGCCCCGCGCAGATCTTCCCGAGCTCGTTGCATCCAATCGAAAGTATTATCCAATCGCACCGGATCACTTGAGAGCGGCTCTCCTTCACACAGTTGCCAGAAATCCTCATCGACAGAAGCGTAGTATTGACTGAAAGAATCAGTACTTCCAGTGCGGGAGAAGAGCAGCTTTCCCTCGCGCAGAATGGTAGAAGGCATGGATGCTTTCAGATGTAACTGCTTGTCAAATCCTGTCCGGGTGTAAATCTTGAGGTCAGCATTGATTGACAAGCCCTGCTTTAACTTATACGAGCTTCCAAGCGTCTCTTGCGATGCCGTGTCAGGTACTATCACAGCAAGGTCGTAGTCACTCTCCTGGCGGAAATCGCCGCGTGCGCGAGAGCCAAAGATATAGATGTCGTCAGGATCATAGAAATCAACGATGCGCTCTAACAGCTCCTGCAAAGCTGGATTAGGCATCGTAGTATCTTGGGAACTTTGAACCATCAGCAACAACCTCTCTTTGCTACTTTAATTGACGCCGGCTATCGCCAGAAAGTTCAAGCTCCATCTTATGGAGCTTCACAGAAATCATTTACATTAATTGGCACGATCGATCAGTGGGGCGACTACGCATAAACCATTCGCTCTTGCCTGAGTAGATCGTGCCCCATTTTGCGATCGACAAGAACAAAGACTTCAGGAACAGTCGCTGCTAATCCTTGCAAGTTGTGCGGCCGATGTGGCTTCTAGCTGACAAACGATATCGCTTGGCAATGCTTAGCTGGTAAAGCTAGAATGCGGATATCTTTCACTTCTTTTGGGTACAGAGGGCACCACAAAAAACAAACCAAGAACAGCCGCAGCACCTCAGTTAAGTGCGCAGTTCCAGAGTAGCATGCTGCTCTGGTTGGAGTGTTTTTCTTGATTGGAGGAAGATTTATGGCATCCAAGACCGTCCGCGTCAGTGCACGCGGACACAAGACCCTCAGGCAGCTGGCTTCCGAGACCGGCTCATCGATGCAGAAGCTTCTCGAGCAAGCTATCGAGCGCCTTCGGCGCGAGCGCTTCTTGCACAGCGCTGATAAAGCCTATGACCAACTCAGGTCCGACCCCGTGGCTTGGCAAAGCGAGCTTGACGAACGGGCCGAGTGGCGAATCTAAGACAACACCGGCCGCCGACACGACGGGTTAAGGCGGCGGCGCCCAGTTGTGCATAGTAGTTTGCACATGATACCAGTGCGGCTGGACTGATGAGCCCTCTCTCTAGTTATCTTCCAATGCTGCGAATGAGCGCAAAGAACCGCTGATTCGCAGCATTGGCATTTAGGTCCTACTAGATTAGTGGACAGGGGAATCATACGCGCTTGGCTTTTCCTGCCCCTTTTAACCACATACAAGCGCACCAAGGAGCCACTCATGTTTGAAAGTTTCGATTTGTCCGGCGCAGTCGCCATCTTGCAAACAATTCTTACCGGTGCAGCCTGCGTCTTCATGACGATTTAGCTGTCAGTGAACCGAGTACGCCACACGTTGGGGGCGCGCTGGTTTGGGCTGGCGGCAACCACAATGGGATTTCCTGGTTGGCACCATTTACTTCATCCTTCCGGTGACAGGGCTCGGCATCGCCTTTGGCGGCGGTGGCAGCTGTGGAATCCCTGTGAAGTATGCCCTTTTTATGTTCTGCGGCTCGCATCTCTTGTTGGCCACTTTCTGGTTTGTCATCATACCGAGAATGTGAAGGAAACTGATTGGGTGCTTGAGCCAGGTTCTTTTCATCAATGTTCTTCGTCATTTAGGAGGTGGTAAGAAGCGACAACCATGCAACTGATCGTTCATGTTGAGAGCAGCAAACCTATCGAGAGGTTCATCCAATCAATTTCACCCGCGTTTTACCGACGCCTCGCACAATGAAATTCTCATCAATTCCAGTACCACGCCCCTTGCGACTGTTCATCTAATAGCATCCAGGCGAAGTTACCCAGACGTTGAAGTCACACGCTCAAAGAGGAGATCCCATGCAAATTGAAAGCACTGACGGCAAATACGATCAAGACAGTGAAACGGATAGTTCAACTCTCAGCCAAGTTAATCTGTTCCCAATCGACAAAGGTTTCTTCGAGAATTTCATTTCGGTTACCAGAAGCCCGCAGACGAAAGAAGACAGTCGAGCCTCTCAAGCCCTGAGTAGCTGCTTTGATTCAACCAGCGCATTTGAACTTTGCGATGGCAGTCAAAATGCACAGCACAGCAGTGCTCGAGATTACAAGGACTTGGCTGACGCGGTGGTGCAACTCTCCGATACCTCAAGAGTTCAACCTCCGACCGCTGGGCGGAATACAGACTCATCGAAAGGACCGATTGACGAAAGCAAAATGGCAATCGGCGTAGTGAAAGCTGATGACAATCGCAAGGGCACGGCGAAGGACGCCGGAGCCAAAACACAAGACGGCAATGATTGGAAAGGCAAGTTAAAGGACGAGGGTTTAGCCGCTGCA
>CAZSNX010000292.1:0-5903 GCA_964607945.1 uncultured Candidatus Obscuribacterales bacterium | reverse complement strand
TGAAATAGCCGACATCTTCATCCGGCAAAAAGCCGGTGGGTATCTTCGTATAGAGCCATGCAGTCAAGACAAGCGATGCCATAAACGCAACCACTACCAACCACTTGAGTCGCAGCAGAATATCCAGGGTCTTGCCGAAGACCACTCTTACAAGGTCCAAAGCGGCATTAAACAAGCTGAAAAACCAATTCGCCTTCTCCTCATGCCTTAGAAGAAGCGCGGACAGAGCCGGTGTCAGCGTCAGAGCGTTGAATGCCGAGATACCGACCGAAATAGCCAGGGTCAATGCGAACTGGCGATAGAGCTGTCCGGTTGTTCCCGGAAAGAATGCGACCGGAATAAACACCGCAGCCAGCACTAGCGCGGTTGCGATTACAGCTCCCGTCACTTCCTTCATTCCTTCTCTGGCTGCCTCCATCGCCGATAGATGCCGCTCTTCCATAAACCGAGAGATATTTTCAATTACAACGATTGCATCATCAACTACCAACCCGGTAGCCAAGGTTATCCCGAACAGAGTAAGAGTATTGATCGAGAATCCCAGCACCTTCATAACGGCAAATGTGCCGATCAGTGACACCGGAATCGTAATGGCGGGAATCATCGTGGTTCGAAAGCTCTGAAGGAACAGGTAGATCACGATGATCACCAGCAAGATCGAGCCGGCCAACGTTTTCAAAACTTCTCGAATGGACTCATCTACAGCGCGAGTCGTATCGAAAGCGACTTCGCAATTAACACCCGGCGGCAGATTCTTTGTGAGCCTGGACAATTCGGCTTTGCCATCACGTGCTACATCTAGCGCGTTTGCTCCCGGCAATTGATAAATAGCTATCCCGACCGCATTTAGTCCTCTGAATCTGAGAAACGTACCGTAATTCTCCGCCCCTAACTCAACACGCCCGATGTCCTTGACCTTCACAACAGAGCCATGCGGACCGCGCTTAATTACAATGTTGCTGAACTCTTCGGGAGTACGAAGCCGTCCGATTACTCGAGTATTTATCTCGAAAGACTGTCCCTTGGGATAAGGAGCCTTGCCGATCGAGCCGCTGGCGACCTGGATGTTTTGACTGACCAGAGCTCTTATCACATCAGAAGTGGCTATTTGGCGATTGTTGAGCTTGATCGGATCGAGCCAAATGCGCATCGAATACTTGCGCTCACCGAATATAGTGACATCGCCTACACCTTTGATCCGCTTCAAAGCGTCCTTGAGATAAAGATCCGCATAATTGCTGAGGTAGAGCGCATCATGTTTTTGGGAATACAGCGCAGCCGCAAAAACGATGCTGGTTGAAACCTTATCAACTGTGACCCCTGTCTTCTTTACTTCATCAGGCAATCGGCCTTGCACCGAGCCAACTCGATTTTGCACATCCACAGCCGCAGCGTCAATGTCACGTTCGAGATCGAACGTGACGTTGATGGTACTCGTGCCATCATTGCCGCTGGATGAAGTAATGTACTTCATCCCTTTCACACCGTTGATTTGCTGTTCCAGGATATTCGTGACGCTGGATTCGACCGCTGCAGCACTGGCACCGATGTACGTCGATGTCACCTTTACCTGCGGTGGCACAATTGCAGGGTATTGCGCAATCGGCAAATTCGGAATAGAGACCAGCCCGGCGATCACAATGATGATCGAACAAACTGAGGCAAATATAGGGCGACCGATGAAGAAGTTTACGAACATGAGATCACCTAGATCCAATCATGTTCTTTCTGGACCGGTCACTTAACACTGCCGGTATCTTTTCCGAAATCGGAGCACCATCGGTCAAGCGCTGAATACCGGTTGTCACAATCCGATCTCCAGCTTTCAAACCGCTCTTCACCTGATAGTTTGTTCCTTCTATGCCATAAACATCGATCTCTACCTGTTTGGCTTTCTCTTTACCATCCTTGTCCGATTCGGCGACAAAAACATAGTGCTTACCCGCTACCTGCATCACAGCTGTAGTCGGAACCTCAATGCCTCTCTTGGTTTGCCACTGAATTTGAGCATGCACAGTCTGATCGGCGCGCAACTGACTTTTCTCGTTAGCAAACAAGGTCTTGATCAGCACTGTTTGACTGGCCGGATCAACCGTGGGGGAGATGAAAGTTACCTTGCTTGTGCCATAGCTGTCACCATCTGAGGAGATAAGCTCGACCGACATTCCCATCTTCATTGCGCTGGCCTTCTCCGCCGGAAGTGAGATGTAGACCTCTAGTGGATGATTCTCCGTCAACGTCGTAAGGGCCGTAGATGAATTGACATGATCGCCAACCTTCACGGGAATGTCGCCGACCATACCTAGGAATGGGGCCGTAATCCGGTAATAACGCAGCTGTTCCTTCTGAGCCTGAAGACTATCCAGCGCTTGCTTGTAACTGCGCTCGTACTTTTGAATCGTCATCTTTTGGGCTTCAATCTGTTTAAGAACGACTTCGCGTTCGGATTCCGCGGCCGCCGAACTGTTCTTCCAGGAATCAAGTTCAGACTGAGCGACCGCTCCCTGCAATGCCAAGGTTCTGTAACGACCGTACTGTGCCTTGGTATATTCAACATTAGAAAGCTTGCTCTGCAACGAGCTCTCCAGCGAAGCCAGATTGGCCTTTGCTGTCATCAAATCGGACATGACAGATTCTGCACCGGCCTCGTAGGAGTTTTTCTGAGCGGATTGCATGCGAGCGTCAATCTGCAGTAGTTGGTCTCCGGGCTTCACAATTTGACCAGCAGTGACAAATATCTGCTCGATCTGACCTTCAACGTTCGGCGACAAAGTTACCGAGCGACGGGACTTCAAGGTACCGACATAATCAACCTTTTCACTGAACGGAATTGTAGAGACTTGCTTTACCTGCACGAAAGCGGGAGGAAATCCAGCAGGCTTGGGCGCTTCATTACAAGCGCTCAAGCCTAGCCCTGCGAGGCCGCAAACCAGTATGAGTAGTAGTCGCATACGATTGGGATTACTGAGAGCCGCTCGTGAAAACCATTTTTACAAAATCCATACTCTAGTATGATGTCATACTGTGTTATGCTTGTCAAATGAGCACAACACTGGATAGCAGGAAACACCGGAAGCGCGAACAACGGCGCCAAAGCCTTGTCGACGCGGCAAAACATCTGTTTGTCGACCGCGGATTCGAAGGTACAACCATAGACGACATTGTCGAAGCTGCCGATGTCGCTAAAGTCACCTTCTACTATTACTTCAAATCCAAAGAGGAAGTTGCGCTCGAGATCAAGCGGCAGTGCCATGAAGAGGCGTTCGTATACGTTGAAACGATGCGCTCGACCAAACAATCAGCCTCCGAGATGACCGAAGTGCTGATTCGAGACATTGTGACCTGGACTGAAGAGAATTGGCGCTTGCTTGATGTCTTCAGCGCACAGAGATTTCGTCCGCTGGTCGAGCGCGAATTGGAATGCAAACCAGAGCCGCTAACATTATGTGTTGAGGTAATTCTTCAGCGCGGTCAGGAAGCGGGAGAATACCGCAGCGACATCGACAGAACAAAAGTTGCGCACTTGATTGACCTTTCAATTATGTGCGAGCAGCTCTTCTGGATCCGCGCCGGCAGAAATCCGGCAGAGTTGGCAGCAAGGCTCAATCAGTGCTTCGACTTCGCTCTCAACGGCGTACTCAAACGCCAGTGATCAGTGCTGCTAGACTAGAACTCGTAGCAAACTTTGATACTTGCAACTGCCAGTTGAGCTCTCTTGAAAAGATTGCCCTCGGAGGGATTTGAACCCTCAATCCCTTACGGGCATCGCATTTTAAGTGCGACTCGTATACCAGTTCCGACACAAGGGCAGGCGAATTGATATTGTAATGCATTTCACCGGAAGATCGGGAAGCGCTTCAATTTACTTAGACTGATCCAGCTGCTGGTCGAACAGCTGTTCGACGCTATCTTTATCTGTCGAAAATATGATCCTGCGATCGCTGCGCAGTTGAGCTAGCTCCTGCTGCCTGATTTCAGCCGCTTCCCTTATCTCTTCCAGAACATCACCGGTTGGTCTATTTACGAGCTCAGCGGCAGCTTGTCGAAGATAATTTCGATGTTTTATTCGTGCATTCAAGACGAGCAAGGCCACGTATCTGATAGCCGGTATTGCCAAAAAAATAACTGCATAAGCCAACAAGACATCGATCAAAATTGCAATGTGGTGCAACAGATTGATTGTCGCAATATGCTTGAACAGCCACCAGCTGCCTGCAATATTGAGAGAAGCGAGCAGAAAGACTTTGAACTGTGCTGACGCGGGAAATGCAGAAAATTTCCACTCGTCTTCGATCAGGAAACACTCAGAACGCATCGGAGGTAGTGCCGGAGCCGTAAGTGGGTCTAGGAATTCCGGAAAGACATATACGATGTAACCACTTCTGGTCACTTCCGGACGCCCATTGAACTGAGCCAGGGCGCTCAAAATCATCCCGGAATCAGACCTGTCGCCGTCAAGAAACGGCGCCAATTGTTCAGTTGAAACAACTCCTCCGTTCTTCTTAATGACACGCGCGATCTGCTGCCAGCGCACTTCGAGCAGATTGGAATTCGGCTTCCCATCACCAAAGAGAAATGAAAAGCACTCCAGGAAAAAATTACCCTTGGGATGCTCCTCGACATAGCTGACATATCTTTCCCGTCGTCCGCTGGGAAGACTGTTTGGATACGAAGTGTGCGACGGGCTGTAGTCCCAGCGAAAAATGTCGCCGAGGAAGTTCAAATCGAAAAAGTCACCACTGATGTCAAAACCGCTATCACCGCCGCCGCTGTCACCGAATATGGCGGCAATCGCCATCACTATCAATAACACAAAGATTACTACGATTACCAACAGCGACATAATAAGCGCGAATCCGAAAGACACCCGGATCAGCCAATAGAGAAACTGGAAGAGAACCGCCCCTGCAATTAAGGCAGCCTTCCGCGCGCCTCTTTGCAAATAAGCACTAGTGAAGTTGTTTGTGAAGGAGTAGAAGATGGTGCCATCAGCTGCAACTTCCAATTTACCGGCCGTTTCACCAGCTATCTTGTTGAGCCAGAACGATGATCTGTCAACTGAAATGCCTGCAGTCGCAGCTACTTCAGCAGGGGTACTGCGAAATTTTAGCTTCTTTATTGCATCAATGACTTTTCTCTTCTCAGGCACGAGCAGGGAAAACTCCGGATCTTCGGGATCCGTGATGTTCTGGTAGTACAGTTCAGTAGAATCTCCCTTCCTTGCCATTGCAGATCCTAGTCAAAGCATCCAATCAAGCTGTCTGTGTTGTGATCTTATCAGGCCGCCCGTTCAATCTGTTATCCTGCTGCGCGAGCGAGCGGACAGGCGAGATCACTCTCATATAGCTCAAGCACAGGTTGATCTGATATCAGGAAGCGTAAGGACCTTGCAGGGAGGCAAGAGCCCGTTCTGTTTCTCTAACGGCAGCGGCGTCACGCTGAGATTGCCACAGGGTCCAAACACCTAATGCAAGCCAAATACAGCCGAACAGTCTCATCAGGTTTCGCTTGTCTGCAGCTGGGTCCAGAAGGAAGTTGCCGGAAAGGCTCGAAAGTAAAAGAGTAACAGGATCGGGCATGTTGAGTGTGCCCACTCGAATCCAGCTCAACAACTGAATTGCCACCAAACTGTAACTTATCCAAAGCGCGAGCGCTATCCACCTTGACGGCATTGTTAAAGGCTGCAGAGCAAGCGCTCCGTCATCTTTTCGATACAGCTTGAACGGTCTGCGCAAGTAGATGCCCACAGCAGCCGCCACTATCGACGATACCAACGTCGATACCTGATTTTCACCGAACGCAAGAAGGAAATAACAGCCGGACAGCACCAGCCACTCCATGGAGAGCATCCGTCTCAATCGGTCGAACTTGGTTCCAGCCTGTCCACTGAGCACAAAACCAAT
>CAZSNX010000291.1:0-5948 GCA_964607945.1 uncultured Candidatus Obscuribacterales bacterium | reverse complement strand
GGTATCGATGTACAGATATCCGAGCGCGTCTGCAACTCGTCTGGCAACTGTTGACTTGCCTGCTCCGGCCGGCCCGTCGATTGCCACTACCAGCGATTTAGGAGTAGCTCCGCTTTGAGGGCGAATTGTGCTTGATTCGTGGTCGGCGGAATTCATGCACCTAATGATACAGCCAGAGGGTCAGCTCTACGGCACTCATTAAGAGTGTCCGCGGTGTATTTCACAGAGCGCGGCGTTCGCTGTGTTTAACTGTGTTGCGGGTGGTTTTACCTAACTTCACCGGCGCCAGTGTTGCCATTGGGCGCTTGCTTTGGGCCAGGCTGCGCTTTTGAATTGGCTGATTGCTTTGCTCGTGAGGTGGTTTCGGCCAAAGCAGCCAACCGACGGCCGCCAGTATAAACAAGATGGCAACAATTAGAAACGCCGGCCAGACCGCGCGCTTCTCCACCTGCTTCGCAAGTGCGGGAGCGAGCGTATTGTGTTTTGGATCGACGGCAAGTGTGGGAGCAAGCGCTCCGCTGCCCAAGATCGGAGTTTGACTGTGAGTTGGACGTGCTTCTTCTTGCATCAAAGGCGTAAGCAGTTGCCAACCACGGTTGGCGCCGCCCAGAACCTTTTCTGGTTTGACCGCCTCGCTGGGCAGTACAACCGTATCGATGGTGGATTGCTGATTGCCAGCTTGATTGTCCGGGCCGAACACCTCATCGAGTAAGGATTGCTGATCGAAAAGATCGGCTGGATTGTCGGGCAGATGGGGCAAACAATCGATCAATGAAATGAGGTTGATATGAACTGTTCGGCCGAGATCGAGCGACTTGTGATTGTCCGTCTGCAGAAAAGCAAAGTTTCCCTCGGTAACGCTCAACAATTGTTTGACGGTATCGTAACCATTTTCATCGCTGTCGGCGATTTGAGCGCTGACGATGAACTGGCCGTTAACTAGGGCAAGCCGGCCATTGAGATTTCTGCGCGGACAGGAGATGCGTAAGATGCCGGTGGCCTCGGAAGTTTGCTTCAAAACCGCCTGGAGCACTTCACGAATGCCAAGCTGCGGCGAAAGTTGTCCTTCGAGGAGCAAGTCCATGATTAGAGTTTGTCGACCCCGGGTTTGACGGATTGCTTGAACCAGTCAAAAAATGAGATTGGTTGAGGCGCATTCATTGCTGCCTGTTTTTGGGCTTCAAGTAAGGCAATTCCGGAATCCATTTTTTGCACTATCTCCAGCACCTCTCCATCACATGGAAAGCGTCCGAGCGCCTTCTTGGAATAAATGAGCGTGCCGTTGTATTCCACTTCAAACACTCCGCCGGAGGACTGTACGAGTCGGGAATCAGCATCCAGGTAGACTTCGAGGTCGGCCGCCAGCCTGGCGGCCCGCTGGCGATAACCTCAAGCACCGCAGTAAGTGATTTTGAAAGAGGGGTTGGTGGTTGTCATGACAAATTCAATTATAAGCGCTCAATTGCCGACTTTAACCCGCCTGCGTGATTGATTGCCAGTCGGCTGTTCTTAACTCGGCTGATTGGCAGCTGCTGAACTAATGCAACTTGATAGTCCGTTACTACTAGCGACGACGAAAGATACGTTTCCACCAGGGCTGATTCAGTAGTTCCAGGTATTGATCTTTGACAAGTTTGAGCTCTTGCTGTGCAGCGGAAAATTCGTCTTTCAGCTTGCTGGTCTCACTAGCTCGAGTTTCTAAAAGTCGCATCGAACCCTGCATCTGTGTGATCAAACGCAAGTCTTCCATCCGCAGCCGGCGCTCTTCGGACAGTTGCTTTTGAGATTGAACGAGTTCTCTTAGTAGATACTCGACCTCTTCACTGCGGTCGATGATGATGGCATGGCGGTCCACGCTCTGCGGCCAGGCGGCTTTGCGCTTGTCTCCACTATTAAACGATGCGAGTGATTCTTCGCTTAGCTCGGTGCCGTATTCAGCTTGTCCATCTTCCTCGACGTTGTTTACCTGTCGTAATCTAAATCCCGGCGGGGGCACAATTCTCCATTCTAAGCCTTTCTCGGTGGGTATCTTTCGCGCCGCCCAACCGTCCGGCAGTTTGTTGCCCCACCTACCTAAAATACTGCGTTCTAACGCCCGTAAAGATTTACCCAGAATCGTCGCGGCTTGTTCGAGCGTCAAGAATGGTCGCGGAATATCAAAGCTGGAGCTGTCCGGCTGCTTAGATTCCGCCTCCCGAGCTGCTTCTGGTCGTTCGCTAGTTGAATTACCGATAGCGGGCGCAATTTCCTTGGAATCCGGAGATGTCGCAGCTTTCTCTGTCTCAGCCACCATTTTGTTCATCCTCTTTCGTGCTTTGTGACGCGATTGTTGTTGGGGGTTCCAAAGTTGCTCCCCGCCGGTTGGCGGCAGAGGTCTGGAGGCGGCTGTCTTTCCGCCGTGCAGGCTCTTGCTGCTCCGAAGAGCGTTAGCATAGCTCCTTCAGTTTAGTCAGAAAAACCACTTTCACAACTCAGAGGATTCTCATCAAGAGGCACCGCTAAGAATGAACCGGCGGAGTTGAGGACAGCCGCTGCCGACTGGTCGCTCAACCCCGCCAATTTGAATGGCGCTTGCGCTGACTGTTTGCTTACTTGAGCAGACGTCCTTCAGCAGCGGCCCAATCTACATTACTGAGGAATGCTTCAATGTATTTCGGGCGATCTGCCGGTTTGTAATCGAGCAACCAGGCATGCTCCCATACATCCATTACGAGGATCGGAGCAAAGCCGGCTATATTGCCTTCTTCATGCAAAGTGATCCAATGATTGGAAAGTGTTTTAGTGATCGGATCTTGGAAAAGAATAGCCCAGCCGACACCACGCATTGCGCCGACTTTGCAAAAGTCGTTCTTCCAAACATCGATGCTGGAGTAGGTTTCGATGATGGCCTTGCCGAGTGCGCTGCTGTCCTTCAGATCGGAGCCGCCGCCGGCCTTCAAGTTGCCGAAATAGTACTCGTGCAAGCGCATGCCGTTGTACTCGAAACCATAACGACGCTTGAGTTCGGCGTATTCGGGTGTACCGGACTTTCCGGTTTCGGTAAGCTCAATTACCTTTTCATTCAGGATATTGGTGTTCTTCACATAGCCGGCGTAAAGACCGAGGTGAATCTCGAGCGTTTGATCGGAGATCCCGTTTAGCCCTTTCAGGTGTTTGAAATCCTTTTCTGCATAAGGCTTGTATTGAATTTTGGTCTGCAGCATAACTTTCTCCTGTTAGCGACTGATAGGGACGGGGGTATTCCCGCGTCAGCGAGCATTGACGACACCCCTTGAGAGCTGGGTGTGAGAAACCATTAATACCACAGATCGATTTTCAAGCAGGTAAAGACTAGATTAATGCTGTGCTGGCGCTGAAATTTATACATCTGCTGGCCGCCAGGGTTGTCGACAATTTGTCGCGCCGGCAGTCACCATCTGTGGTGGCGCAGCAAGGTTGCGGGCAGCGGCAGGCAGATAGAAAGTCGAATCGAAGTCGCCAGTCATTGATCTCAGTCATCGCTAGAAACGCAAAGCCAGGTAGCTAATAGCTAACCTGGCAATCCCAAATATGAGACCCAACGAATTTTGCGTCACCACCATGCGGTGGAAAAATCCCAGCGAACTGGGACGTTTTGGTATCTAATTGTCTATCTCACGGAATTTCTCTATAAAGAGACCTCCATAAGTTTTCTCTTCAAAGTTGTCATACCCTCGATTCAGTCCTTTGTAACCGGCAGTTTGGTAGTGCAGAATACAGATTGTGCATTTTGTTGCCCTCTTTACAATTGTTCGCAAGCGAGCTTACACTGTCGTAGTGCTGCGGAATTGGCGGGAAGGATTCCTGGCAGCCGTTCTAACTTAACTGGCAGTGGCATTTGCTGGCTGGACTCTCTTGATTCAATAAATAAACTCGATTGATTGGTAAAGGATGAAGGTGCTGTTAGGAGAAATTCAGGAGAAATGGATCAGCTGATCCTTTCGATTAAGAAAAGAGTATTGCTGCCGATTGTTCTTGCGGCGGCGCTTTCAATTTGGTTTTTCCTCTGTAAGGCGCATTATGAAAGTTATTGGGATGGCACGATCTTTCGAGTGCAAACAGTCGATTTCAATATCTTGCACCATACCTTGCCGACCACCTTGTCCGTTCTAATTGCCGCCGGACGAGACGACTTGATCCAGCGGGTGCTGGATTCTAATTACGGCATATTCGGATTGGTTATTACCGACCCGGAAGGGCGTTCCATTCTTTACCGTACCGGCAAGGTCTATCACAAAGCGACCTGGCAAAAGGTAGTTGGACCCGACTATCTGGCCAAGGCAACCGAGCCTTACGATTTATTGACCGATCCACCGCCGACGGAGCCCGTCTTCGAACACAATGGTCCGCGGGCTGGTATTGCTACTCAAGTCGGCAAATTGCCGTCCAGCCGGGTGCTTGGTCGCGTTTATTATGTCCGGCAGGTGCCGCCAACCTTTGCCGAAGACCTGACTTCATTTCTGGGTACCGGCTGGTGGGAGCTCTCCGGCGCCAAGCGCGGTTATCTTTTAATTTCATTAGTGACGCTGGGATTTGGACTGGCATTGGTGTATTCAATCCTTTTCCGCCAGCGCGGGCTTGAGATAAAACAGCAGGAGCTCGAGCATTTGCAAACGGAATTGGAGATCCGCCGCAAGGCGCTCGATCACCTGACTGCAGAATTGCTGGCCCAGCGTGCTCGCAAAGAATGGTTGGAAAATGAGGCCGATCAAACTTACCGGCGGGCGCTCAAACTTAAGGAATCATTGGAAAAGCTGAGAGCTTCACTATCGATTGCCGATTCGGACGCCAGTCGCCAAGTTCAACCAGGTATGAAGATTCGCCAACCATTGCATCCGCCCAGTACGCTGCTGGAGGAGGTTGAGGCGCTAATCCCAGACCTGACTGCCGATGCACAGAACTTGAAAGGTCAGGCAGAGCAGCTGCACGATTATTGCCATCAACTCGAGAGCAGTCAAGCTGAAATGAAGAGGATATTGGACCTGGCCTATCAGCGGGCAATTTCCATTCCGGGTAATCTTCTGCAGTTTCGGACAAAGGGTTAATCCCAAGGAGCGAACCTGTTTTGCGATTGTTCTTTGCCGGTGGCTTGACTGGCGGTAAGACGTGCTAAGCTGTATAACGCTAGGCAGTCGTGCCGCCTTACCGTACTTTTCTCGGAAGGGCGTTTCGGTGCCTTATTCTGTTGTGTCGGACTATGGTATTTGATCGCTGTAAGTCCATATGAAGCCTGTGTCTGGTAAACGAACCACTCTTTCGCTGCAAGCAGTTCAAGAGGCCAGTAGTGAGCCTGTCTATCGTCGCGGGATCCAATATTATCGACGCAAGAAAGTGTTGAAATATGAGGAGTCCGAAGGGGGCGAGGCAGTCGAAGCGCTCGTGATCGGCTCAGAACCGCAGCCGTACAAAGTAACGGTCAAGGTTGACTCACAGGATTTGTTCAAGGCCGAATGCTCTTGCCCTTATTTCGAAGAGGTCTGCAAGCATTCAGTTGCCGTGCTGCTTACTTTTATCGCCAAGCGCCAACCGGGGATCAGATTTGACTTAAATGAGTCCGAAAGACCCAGAGAAGGGCAAGAGGAACGAGCACCCAAAGCCAAGGAGCTGCTCGACGATCCGAAGTCCTCGACGCCTGAAGAAGGGCAAGCACCTGACTTTACACTTGGGGTTTTGGTGCTTGAAAAGCCGCTGGCATTGATTCTCGGGACGATGCCCGACGAGCCGCATGGCAAAGTCAACATTCTAAAGATCCCGCCGCAAGTTTTGGACTTACTGCCCAATGGCTCGAGAATTTGGCGCTTGACCAAATATCTGACGATGCTGCCGCAAACCACCAAAGGCCCGGCTGGCGGCCATCGTGTTCCGCGCGGAGAAGAAGGCGCGGTAATCGGGCATTTGAGTTTGTGCGCAAGACTTGTTAATACTTCCGA
>CAZSNX010000290.1:0-5991 GCA_964607945.1 uncultured Candidatus Obscuribacterales bacterium | reverse complement strand
CATTCCAACTCAGATAGCCTCGAATGAAAGTTCCGTAACGATAGTCAAACGAGACCCGAGCGGCGTCTTAGCCATTGACATCGCACTCGATCACGATTAAGCGTTTTACATAGACCTCTTAACCCATCCTTTAACCTGCCGGCCGGATCATTTCCATGGCTGGTAATGAACTTATCGACGGATTAAGTAGAGAACAGCAATCATGATCTGGATACTAACGCTCATTTTGTGTGCGGGACTGATGACCGCAGTCGCGGCTCTGATGCACCCTGCTCTAATCGAAGAGACAATTGGTAAGTACTGGCGCAGCCATACTTTTTATCGCCGCCACTAGGCTATCGCCGCCACTAGGCTATCGCCGCCACTAGGCTATTGTCGCCCGGTTGGATGTTTGCCGAAAGAGTGCAGCTCAAATCAATCAACCCGAAAACAAGCGCCGCTCTAAACAGCAGCCGCTAAGTCGATTTCTAGGTACGGGCAATCCCCCAAGCCTGCTAACTCGAAATCGACTTAGCAGTTCTTGCGAATTGTAAAGAGGGTTTTCTTAACGTACGGTCCTTTTCGCAGCAAAATGGCTTAAGATACTCCAGCCAAGTAGTAAAGGGGTGGAGTGAATGCCTGGTACTGGTGTTGGGCTTATCCTTATAGACTTCGTAGCCAGACCGTTCGCCAAGATTCTCGAGAAAATGCCGATCTTGATGATTGTTTTCTTGATGATTTTGTACGGCTTGATCGCTTTTATGGTCTTGCGGTCCGCCTATATGGTCGACGAACACAGCCAATAGTAGAGATTCTGCCGGTCGCCTTTATTCTCGCTGAACCGATAGCAGCTTTATGCTCAATCGATCTGTGTAGAGACTGGTCAGCCCTAGATACAACTCAATGAAGTTCTTGGTTTGCCCGGGCGCCACAGCGCCTTCCATCGTGTAAGTTCCCTGATCGAGTGGATTGCCGGCCGTATCCATGGTGTTGTACTGCACGATGATATCCTTGATCGGCACTTGATTGTAATTGGTCACTCGAATCCATGCGACCGGGCAATTGATCACCCAGAATCCAGCAATATGCCAATCCATTAGTTGCACACGCGTATTCTGCATCAGTTGCGGATCGCCGGGGGGCATGCTGCAGCCGGCAATTAAATTGCAGACTACCAATGCGGCTAAGCCCAGAAATGGAACAGCAGCCCGACTCATATTGGACCAAAAAATCCCTGATTAGCAGCAATCCCGATAATTACGAGCACGGCGAAGAAGAAAATGATGGCGAAAAATCCGAGTTCTCCCTCTCTGAACATGCAAGATTTACCGACTCCGGATGCCTGAGAGAATACGCAATGTTCATTTTATTAGTTTTTTAGCCGGTTAGAGTCTCAGTTCGTGAAGCTCCTGAATTTTGTGCCGGGATTTGCCTCGAAAGGCGCGCTAGGATAGTGCCATGCAACTTCACAGCTTCCTGGCCCTGGTAGCACTCGCGCTGGCATATACATTCGACTTCGTCAACGGCTTTCACGATACTGCCAATGCCGTTGCGACTGTCATATATACCAAGGCTATGCGCGCGCCGGTAGCAATTGCCATGAGCGCGATTCTGAACTTTCTTGGCTGTTTGCTGATTGGCACCGCTGTCGCTCAAGTGATGACTGAAGTCATTCCGCGCGATCACATCAACCTGTCAATCATTCTAGCCGTGCTTGTGGGCAGTTTGACCTGGAACCTTTTTACCTGGTACCACGGGCTGCCGGTCAGTTCTTCGCACTGCCTAATCGGCGGACTGTTCGGCGCCGGAGTGGCGGCCCACGGCATGGCTGGTGTCAACTGGAGCAAGCTTGGTGAGGTAATTGCCGCTCTAGCAATTTCGCCGATTGCCGGATTTCTCGGCGGAGCCATTCTGGCAGGATTAGTCCACAATGCCATCTCCAAAACTTATCCCGGCTCCGAAACCAACTGGCGGCAGCAACCCAAATTTATGCGGTGGTTGCAGATACTCTCTTCAGCCGCGGTGAGTTTTTCGCATGGAAGCAATGACGGTCAAAAGACGATGGGACTGATTACACTGATCTTGGCTAGCCAATTTCCGCTCGGTGGTTTTACTTACGATCACATCCCGCTCTGGGTGATAGCCTCAGCTGCCGCCGCAATCGGGCTCGGCACCACTGTCGGTGGCTGGCGGATCATTCGCACGGTCGGCACCAAAATCAGCCGCGAAAAGCTGATGTACACTCACGGATTCGCTGCCGAAGCCAGCACAGCCGCCATCATTTTGGCCGCATCTCTAACGGGAGCACCGATCAGCAGCACCCACACTCTTACTTCCGCAGTTGCCGGCGGCACTCTGCCACTCCACGGCGCCGGCAAGTTGAATATGAAAATGTTGAGCGTCATCTTCTCGGCATGGCTGTTGACTCTACCTGCTGCCGCCATGCTTTCCTTTACCTGCTATCACATATTCAGCGCCTTCGGCGTTCGCTAAACCGATGGAAAGCAATCATTTCGATCCATTTCCACTTTTGAAGAATTCGCACATCATGACTGTGGCTGCCGCTCTCTGGCCTCGCCGCTTCAGTATTGCGCAGGACAGCGGACAACGTCGCTTGTTCGAGGTAGAACCAGGCTCGAAGATATTGGCACATTGCCACTGGCTGCCGGAACCAACCAAGAACCCAACTTTACTGGTGCTGCATGGGATGGAAGGTTCCAGCTCGTCACACTATGTGCTCGGTATTACACAAAAGGCTCTGAATTTCGGCTTCAACGTAGTCCGAATGAACATGCGCAACTGCGGAGGCACGACCGAGCTGACGCCAACTCTCTACAACGGTGGAATGAGTCCCGACGTTCTGGCTGTCATCCGCGAGCTGAAGGAGAAAGACCGGCTTGATAATATCTACTTGTCCGGCTGTTCGCTCAGCGGCAATATTGTCCTCAAATGCGCAGCAGAGCTGGGAACAGGCGGGACAACTTTGATTTCTGGCGTGTGCGCCGTCTCTCCGTCTGTCGACCTTGCCTTATCCGTGGATCGCCTCGCCCGGGGCTTCAACCGAATATATCAATGGCGCTTCCTACAAGGACTGAAGACCAAACTAATCGACAAGACTCGTCATTTCCCTCATTTGTATGACTTTCAACCACGAGATTACGTCAAGACAATTAAGGAGTTTGACGACACATATACAGCGCCTATGGCCGGATATGGCACGGCAGACAATTATTATTACCAATGCAGTTCGCTGCCTCTGCTTAATTCGATTCGCATACCAACTCTAATCATTCATGCTCAAGACGACCCGCTCGTGCCCTTCAGCTCCTTTTGCGAGCTGAACAATCCGTTTATAACTCTGGTTGCTCCCTCTTATGGCGGGCACGGCGGATTTATCCACCGCAGTCATGAGGAGCCGCCATTACTCGACCGCTTTTGGGCCGAAAACCGAGTCGTAAAATTCTGCGCCGATCTTGCATTATCAGAACGACACAAGCAAAAGCCGACCTGTCTCTGACTCAAAACTCCATTAGCTTCGGCAAGGAGCCCTCATTAATTGCAGCAAGAATCATTGCAACACTTTGACAAGCGCGCTTGTCAAGCGCATCAATCATCGACAAACAGCCGCTGTAAAAGGTAGGAAACTGAAAGAATACTTCAGTCGAAATCACGCTGCCAAGTAGATATTATCTACTAGTCGACGCTGTGGAAAGTATTGCCGGCGTTTCGGCCCACAATGCTCGTGGAATGATGGCCTGGTAACTTGTCGGGAGGATGACAACAGTGAAAAGATCAAATGTGGCGGCAGCGCTTTCGTTGCTGTTTGCGATAGCGAATTTAGCTCCGGCACTGGCAGCGGACGGCGACAGCGCGCTGGAAAAATCGGTCCAGGGCGGTCTGATGGTCACCCGCGTAGGCGGTGTGGGCGCCGGTGTCGTTCTCGGTACACCAGCTGCGGTAGTTCGTGAGACTGTCTCCACCTACATCAGCATGACCGGTGCTCTGGCTGATAAGGCCGGCGGCAAAGATTGCGGTCCCTGCTGTGCGCTGGTAAGTCTCGTTACTATTCCCGGTGCGCTCGTAGTAGGCGGAGCCAAAGGGCTCTTCTACGGCGGCAAGAACGGCATTATGCACGGCTTCAACGAACCATTCAGCCCAGCATCCTTCAGCATCGCGAAGGAATTGGAAGATAAATAATCGCAATCCGGGTAAATGAGTTCCGATCTGCAAATTTGGTTGAAAAACGTCAACGCGGCCAAAAGTCGCGTTGACGTTTTTCGACTGGTGGAACAGTTTCGCCCGATGGAATGGACGGACGAGCAAAGAGCGGTGATGGCAAAGACTTACATGAGAGCGCTTGATCGGCTCGCACCGGGCGAAGGCAGTAAGTCCGATGCCGCCACAACCGAAACCGAGGGTCCGGACGGCCCGGTTTGGTACGAAAAGATGTAAATGGCAGTGACACTATAAATGGTGCCAAGACTGAGGCGCGAATACAGATCAAGCATCAAGAAATAGCACCGGCTTAAAGAATCCATAACGAGAACTGCGTTATTCTCCTGGGATGAAAAAAGTCACAATTATCTTGATCGGGTTGCTCGCAACGGTGCTGTCGGCCAGCTCAGCGTCTGCTTGCCCGTGCAGCGAGTTTGCCCCGCCCAAAGGCGATCACTTGACGGCATCGGTCAGCGTGGAGAAGGGCTTGAAGTTCAGCGAAACTCCCGCGTACAAGCAACAGTTCGAAGAGGCGATTAAGGCAGCGAAAGAAGCCTGCCTGCAACACGATAAGCAAGGACGGCTAGCAATAGTTTCGGACATCGATGAGACGTTGTTGGACAATCGCGACTACTTCCGCACACAGCTGCAGGCGAAAGACCCCTGGGCAGCATTTCCGAGTTGGGTGAAACAAGCGAAAACTCCCGTGCTCCAGCAAACTGCAGATTTTCTTGCTTGGGCACGCAAACAGGGAATCGCCATCTTTCTTGTGACCGGTCGAACCGAAGATCTAAGAACAGATACGATTGCCAACCTCATCCATGACGGCATCAGCTATGACGGGTTATACATGCGTCATGTCGGCGACCGGAGGTCTGCTGTCGACGTAAAGACCGAATACCGCAAAGAGATTGAAAAGTCCGGTTTCAAAATCATCGTAAACATCGGAGACCAACCCAGCGATCTCCTCGGAGAGCAATCGGCGAACTGCCATTTGTTGCCAAACGAGATGTACTCGATTCGCTGATTGCAGACAATTGTCAAGCGTTTAAGCTGCTTCCCGCACTGGGCATAAGACTGATCAGAAAGCCTGAAGAAGCCGACATTTACTGTGGACAGGCAATGTAATTGGGCGTCATTTGGAGGAATCATCCGTGGAACGAATGCAGATTTACCAGCATGTACTCAACACATACAGCAACGCACAGAAAGCCGGCAAGAAAGTAGAACTTCCTCCGAGCATCGACAAAATAGTGGGTATCCTCCAAGAGATGCCGGATAAGTATGTCCTTTCAGTGATTGAACTGATCGTATGCTGCGAGCATGAGCCCAAGGTTCTCGAGTCGGTGCAGAAACTATTTCGCGAAAGGGGGTTGACCGGGAAACCGGCACCCAAAAGTCCCCAAGGACAATCCGAATCACCCAAAGAATTGATGGCATCGCTAGGAAGCGCATCCAACCCTTAGGTTACGCCCAGGACAATTCAAAGCAGGCTTTCCAATCGTCGGTTAGCCTGCTTTGTCCTATGCAAGCTTTGTTTGTTCTGGTTAACGGTTACCTCATACAACCGCGCCCCGCTGTCGTTGTCATGTAAAATGGAGTCTTCCGATACGCGAGAATGCTCTTTCAGGCGCGAATTCCTGTGCGCAGCGAGGACGATAGGTGATAAGCGAACAACCCAAGTCCGGCTCCAGCCTGGGCAAGCAACTGATTGGAATTGCCTTTGCCGGTGTCTTTCTCTGGCTGGCCTTCAAAGGCACCGATCCCGCCAAACTCTGGAGCTACATCAAGGAAGTT
>CAZSNX010000289.1:0-5992 GCA_964607945.1 uncultured Candidatus Obscuribacterales bacterium | reverse complement strand
CCAGATGGATCAGCGTGTTTGGCAGAGCAGGCAGGCTTGTCAGACCAGGGCATTTGTCGATCAACAGATAGGTCAACGTGCTCGGCAGATTGGGCAGGCTTGTCAGACCAGAGCAGTTGTTGACGTTGAGGTCGAACATGCTGCTTGGCAGAGCGGGCAGGCTGGTCAGACCAGGGCAGTTGTCGATGCGCAGATCGTCTAAAGTACTCGGCAGAGCGGGCAGGCTTGTCAGACCAGGGCAGTTGTGGACCCACAGATGGGTTAGTGTGCTCGGCAGAGTGGGCAGACTCGCCAGACCAGGGCAGTTGTGGAACCAGAGATCGTCTAACGTGTTCGGCAAAGCGGGCAGGCTGTTCAGACCAGGGCAGTTGTCGACGCGCAGGCTGGTCAACGTGCTAGGCAGAGTGGGGAGGCTCGTCACACCAGGGCTGTTGTCGATCCACAGAAGGGTCAACGTGCTAGGCAGAGCGGGCAGGCTTGTCAGACCAGGGCAGTTGTCGACGCGCAGGCTGGTCAACGTGTTCGGCAGAGCGGGCAGGCTCGTCAGACCGGGGCAGTTGTAGACAGTCAGGCTGGTCAACGTGCTAGGCAGAGCGGGCAGGCTTGTCAGACCAGGGCAGTTGTAGACAGTCAGATCGGTCAACGTGCTAGGCAGAGCGGGCAGGCTCGTTAGACCAGGGCAGCGGTCAATCGACAGGTAGGTCAACGTGCTCGGCGGAGTGGGCAGGCTTGTCAGATCAGGGCAGTTGTTGATCGACAGAAGAGTCAACGTGCTCGGCAGAGTAGGCAGGCTCGTCAGACCAGGGTAGCGGTCGATCGACAGGTAGGTCAACGTGCTCGGCAGAGTGGGCGGGCTCTTCAGACCCGCGCAGTTGTTGATCGACAGAAGAGTCAGCGTGCCCGGCAGAGCGGGCAGGCTCGTCAGACCAGGACAGTTGTTGACGATCAGATGGGTCAGCGTGCTCGGCAGAGTGGGCAGGCTCGTCAGACCGGCGCAGTTGAGAACCCACAGATGGGTCAACGTGCTAGGCAGAGCAGCCAGGCTCGTGAGTCCATGACAGTTGTCGATCGACAACTGGGTCAACGTGCTCGGCAGAGCGGGCAGGCTCGTCAGACCAGGACAGTTGTCGAGAGAGAGGCTCGACAGGTGATGGTTTTCAAAGAAGTATGCAGCCAATGCCTCTTTCGATTCGAACTTCATTTGCGAATCTCCTTTCAGATATGTCTGGGCTAGTGCTCTTGCCGGAGAGCCTCTAGCAAGAAAAGGCCGAATTGTTGTTCGGGCGGCTCGATTAGACGCTTCTTCCGAAACAATACATAACCGGCGTCGTTTTCTTGCTAAGTTGGGATGGAGCCCATTAGACCAAGCTCGGGCTTTTCTGGTGGGAAGTGTTTCCTCATGCGGAAAGTGAATGGACGATACAAACACCGTAGCCCTAAGCGGCATCTCATTTCAACC
Organism: uncultured Candidatus Obscuribacterales bacterium; assembly: GCA_964607945.1. GTDB lineage: Bacteria > Cyanobacteriota > Vampirovibrionia > Obscuribacterales > Obscuribacteraceae > JAGVKB01. The sequence goes on along the minus strand of CAZSNX010000289.1, from coordinate 4,533 downwards.
AATTTCCCACGCTTTGAGAAGACCGGTAACACCATTCACGCCTTGTTTTTTGGCATGTTCTGTGTTGCCGATGTTGCGCTTACAGTTTGGGCAATTCATGAGAGCTAAGCTAGTAACCGTACAAACCCCACTATTCTCCTCCAGTCGTTTCGGATTAGATGCAGCAGGTTTAGGAGGTGAAGTTTGCGCGAGAGACACGCTATGTGCTAGCTCGGCCCGATAACATCCTGGTAATGGACAGCGCTTGCAGCACGGCGATTGCGGGGGGGTGTCACTTGGATTGGGCTTCAAGTTGCTCGTCAACTTGCTCCTGAGCCGGGCCATTGTGCCCATCTTGCGGCTCTTGCCAACGCGGAGCTTGGACACGAAAATTAAACAGCGCTCCAAGCGGTTTGTCCAACGGAACAAGTTGAGCTTGAATCAACAGTCCGATCTTCATTAGAGTCTTAGTGTTGTTTGGGCATTAATTGTCGCGGAAAGGTCGATATCACTGGAGAGTTGAACTAGAACCAACTTACTTGCTTCCCGTCCTCGCAATCTGACGAGAAGGCATCGCTTATTTGGTCAGCAGCCCTTCTCTCGCTGGACAACCGTGTCCAAGCAGTCCACAGGCAGCTGCTCTGAGAAACGGACGGTGTCAATTGAACTGGCTATCCGGTTATACGCTCGCCGCGGTTGTCATTGCTGTGAGCTTCGTCGTTCTCTGGACGACAACCGTCAATTCGCAATTCTGGCACAAAACGCTCGGCATCTACAGGATGTTTCAATCTCGCTGGGAAGTCTTCACGAAAAGTGCGGTAGTCGCAGTCATCAACGTGGTGCTGGTCGCGCTGGCCTTCGATTTGGACAGCTCGCTGCGCTTCTTCATCTTCTTCGAAATGATGTTCTTCGCAATTGCAGTCGTTACCTTGCAAGACTGACGAGTAGGTCATCTCGAGCAGCTTGCGGAGCGGCAAGGGAATATTCTGTGGCACCATTTGTGGTGTCCGCCTTCCCGGCTGCTTCGCAGGCTGCAAGTTGAGGTCGTTCCAAGTCGTGTTCAGAGGTCATCAGTCAACAGCCAGAGTTCCGCGGTTTTGACTGGCAGGCAGTGTGTGTTTTACCTTGCTGATTTTCTTCTGAAACAAATTACTGTATAAAATGGTAGAAAACCGGCACGAAATTGTCGCCGAGCATCGAACATTTACCTATCCTAATGAAGACCAGCAAAGTTCCGGTCTTTGTATTAGGATCACTGACCTGATCTCCGGTAACGGGTCTTTTGAATGAAACTCGGCAATTCAGTGTTCTTTTCCGTCACGCTGCTCTCATTGGTTCTACTGGTCGGTTGCGGTCTCTCACCCGACGCTGAGCTTAGTACCGCCGGCAGTGATAAGCCGATCTACGACCAAATTGTTGCCGAAGCGCAAAGGTTGGACAAAATCTTCGAGGACGGCTGGATTGCCGGCCGGGATCCCCGTACTTTCAAGACCCTTTACGGTAAAGTACCGGCTGAAACCAAAGCGCGTTTTGCCGTTGACTATGCCGACATGATGAAGGGAAGCGGGCAAGACCTCGTCGGTAACTGGAGTTCTTATCTACCATATTCCACTCGCGCTCAGTTCGCTTTGAAATGGTGGAGCAGAGATGCCGTCTTTCTGAAGCAGGAAGAGCGCAAGCAAAACATCTGGATTCACGAAGCTTTGCTCGATGCCAGTGAATTGTACTGGCGCGTTTGGGAGCGCAAGGAAAATCCAAGCAGCCCACAAGTGGTAGCGCATGATGTCGATCAGAACATGGTTTACAAGTTCATGGAAAACGATCATTGCGTCGGCACCTGGGGCGATTTCCGAAAGGTTGCCAGCAGTCCGGCGCAAGCGGCGCAGCAGTAAGAATTCGGGGTTGCAGGTTTTGAGTTTAGCCGGCAGAGGCGTTCTATAGACACGGATGCAAGATTTTCAGCTGTCAGTGGGCATGATTTTTTCATGAATTAATGATTGACCGAACGGTCGGTAAATGATTGAATAGGCAATAGCAGACCCTGCATACGTGCCAGTCTTAACGGGAGAAAATCTACGATGCCATCGCAAAAGCACGCTTCAAAGACCAAGCCATCGGATCAGTCCACCGCCGATTTGATCGATGAATCGCAGATTATCGCTGCCCCGACCATTCACGAAAGCATGCCGAATCCGGAAAAGCTTTTGCTCGAGACCGAAGATGCTCCCAAGATTACAGACCGGCTCAATATCTTTCCATTCGATTGGCGGGTCGAGACTCCGCGCTTGATGGAGATCTATGAAAATTCCCGCGATCCCGGCTGGTCGCCGAGCAGACTGCCCTGGGACACGCTGGATGTCGAGAGTTTCACGCTCGATCAGCGCTATGCGATTGCTTATTGGTGGTCGCTTCTTTCCGTTTTCGATGCCTCTGGTCCGGCCGTGTTTGCCCGAGCGATGATTCACGCATACGAAGTGCACGAAGAGGACGCAATTCGCAAATGCTTTTTCTCTGTTACTCGCGATGAAATGAATCATGAGGAAGTATGCGGCAAAGCGATCAATAAGATGACGCCCAATGGCCCGCTCGGATATGAGCCGCAAACGCTTTTGGGCAAGCTGGCGCGCAACAATGTGGAATGGCTCTATCACAACGGCGCCCGCTATTGGAACGGATACAAGAAGGCGGTCGAGCATTATCCGATGCCTATTTTGTTCAGCTCCTTCTTGTTCGGCGAAGTTGCGTCCTCTACTCTTTTTCACAGCATGTATGAAAGTACTGATATCCCTGTTTTCAAGGAAGCCTTTCGTAACATAGGCCGAGATGAAGGTCGGCACTTGAGTTTTTGCCTGGCGCTGTTGAAGGAGATACTGCCTCGGCTTGGCGACGAAGACAAAGACATCATCACGAAGCAGTTTAGAGCCGGGTTCGTTTTCCTGTCCGGTATTCTCTATGAGCCTCCTGGTGAATTCTGGCAGCTTCCAGACACCTTCTTGCCTGCGCAAAGGTTGCTGGAAGAAAAGGCTCGGGAAGCTGGGTTCGGCGTGTTGACTCTCGAGAAGCGGAAAGAGAATTGGAGAACGGCGGTTGTTCGATTGAAAACGGTTGTCGAGCCGTATGGCATCAAATTCCCGGCCTTGCCGGAGATCGATGTCGACGGAGAAGATGTGGACTTCGACGCCGACAAGATCGTGCCGATTTTCTAAGAGCTGCAGTCTCTTGAACTGTCATGCGTAGCTTGGGGTGAGCTGGCAATGGTTAGACCTCGCGCTGAAAACTACGAAGAAAAACGGCAGGGCATCTTGGACGGAGCGGCTGCCATGTTTGCCGAACGCGGCTTCGACGGTACTTCGATTGCTTCGATTGCTCAGTATTGCGGAGTCTCTAAAGCGCTTCTGTATCACTACTATCAGTCAAAGGAAGCGTTGCTTTTTGACATGCTTCACTCGCACTGTACGCTGCTGGTAGAGACGGCCAAAGGTGCGCTCGAGCGGGACGCTGCTCCTGAGCAGCAGCTGCAGAGTTTGATTCGCGCGCTGATGGCGCTCTATGTCAGCTCTCGCGACAAGCATGTCGTGCTGCTCAATAGTCTTCACTGTCTTCCGCAAGATCAGCAGAAGCAGATTAAGGACTTGGAGAAGAGAGTCTTGCAAGTGATTAAAGATCTGCTTGCCAAGCTGCGTCCAGGCTTGGATGCGCCGAGCAAAACCTCACTGGCGATGTACTTGATGGGTGCAATCATTTGGTCGTATACCTGGTTCAAGGCTCAAGGCGCAGTCTCTGCCAAAGAGTTCGCCGACCTTGCCACGGCAATCTTCCTGAATGGTATACACGGCAGTTTGCCAGGGTAGCAGCAATATTGCATCCCTGTATTGTTCTCAAGCTTATGCTTCGCCAATTACCTACTATGGCGCCCAGTAGAGCGAATCCCAAAAAAGTGCGGGGGAGGCATGCGATTGCTTCGCCCGCACCTTATGTCATTTCTTCTTATGACCGCGCTCACGAACGCCGTAGCGTACCGGTGGCAGCTCGACTTCGTGCTTGCGGGACAGAACTTCCTGTTTCTGCCATTCGCGCCATTGAGCAACCAGCCCGATTTTGTCGGACAGGTCATCGGAGTGTCCGTCGATCTTTGCTTGCCGGCTGGCTAGTTCGCCTTGCAGGCTAAACCAGGCTTCCTCGCATGAGATGTTGAGGTCGAGCCAGATTTCGCCTTTGGGAATGTAGCCGGCATTCAAGTCGTGACCGGCGTAAAGGAAATTGCCGTCCAGCATGCGCCGCACCTCCGTGCCGTCGACTAGCCAGACCTTCATCCCCTTGACGGTGCCGTAAAACGCTCGGTAAATGCTGTGCCGCTTCGTGCTGCCAATCCGGAGCGCGCTTTTGCGCCAGCAGGTAGACCAGAGGATTGCTGCTTCATCCTCCTTGCGGGCGCAGCGGTGCTCGTCATTGAGACGGGCTTTCTCTTCGGCGGCTAGAGCTTCCTTGTGAGCGCGATTGTAGCTCCAGCCTCGCTCGCGCATCAGTTTGCGCTCGAGCAGTTCATGCAGGATC
>CAZSNX010000288.1:0-6003 GCA_964607945.1 uncultured Candidatus Obscuribacterales bacterium | reverse complement strand
GTTGTTGGAGCATCTCAGTTTCAACCGGATCATTTTGAATGAGATTGCCAATCTCGGTAAAGCTCGCAAGTGTGCTGGTGAGCTGTTCTTCAAACTGATTCTTTACCTTGTCGGTCTTTGTGTACTTGTAGATCATCAGCAGGGATGCAGCATCGTAGTATTGTTTCACCAGCGAATTTGCCTTGGCGATGATTGTTTTTGAGCGATCTGTCTCCCGGGCTTCTTGTTCGACTCTGACCAACAGAAGCAATAGTGATATCAAGAAGATGAGCATGAATCCAACCGGCACTCCGACCAGAATCAAGCCTTGTTGGGACAGCTTCAAATTGAATTGCATATCGGCAGACAGATGGTAAGAGCAAGCGCTGCGAACGAAGTCAGGCACACAGGATACCAAGTGCTGGAATGCTATACAACTCTGAGTTCAAGCAGAAGCATTTGCGGGTTCTCGCGCATGCGAGTAAATTGACCGGTCATATGGTAATAGTTACAAGACAAAGTAGAGGTCTTCGAACCATGAGACCGGTGAATAAGGTGAGTTAACAGTTGAGCAGGCTTCGATGAACGTAAGTCGGTGCTAGGCTGACTGTTCTAATGATAAGCTGACTCTCTTAATGACAAATCGTAGGCGGAGAAATCCTTAACGCATGGCAAAAGTTCTTCTCGTAGAAGACGATCGACAACTGTCCAATTTAATTGTTGACTGGCTGAAGGGTGAGGGGCACTTGCCGGAGGCGGTCGCCAAGGGTACGGATGGTTTGGAGTACTTGAGGTCATTTAAATTCGATCTTGTCATCCTTGATTGGGATTTGCCTGGACTTTCCGGGCTGGAGGTCTGCCGTGAGTTTCGCAACTCGGGTGGAAAGACTCCAATCTTGATGCTTACTGGAAAGACTCACATAGATGAGAAGGCAGTCGGATTGGATTCCGGTGCTGACGACTACCTGACTAAACCATTCCATTTTAAGGAGCTGGGAGCTCGCTTGCGGGCCCTATTGCGCCGTCCCGCATCCGTTCAAGCCAATGTATTGACTGCCGGACATTTAGTCCTCGACCCGGTAACCCGTCAAGCTCAAGCAAGAGGGAAGGAGCTGAACCTTCAACCGAAGGAGTTCGCGCTGCTCGAATTTCTCATGCGACATCCGAGTCAGCCCTTTAGCTCCGAAGCAATCATTGAGCGAGTCTGGTCCTCCGATACAGAAGCAGCCCCGGATACGGTGCGTATTCAAATCATGAGATTGCGCAACAAAATCGATGAGAGCGGTAAAGAGTCGATGATTCGGACGCTACATAGAGTTGGCTATATGTTCGTTCCGAGCGAATAACAGTTGCTTGCAGTATCGTAATGTAGAGCGTTCAAAGCACTCGGTTGATTGTTGGAAGCTCGAACCAAAAGGTGCTTCCGTTGCCATCTTCGCTTCTGACTCCGATGGTGCCACCATGTTTTAGTATGAGAGCCTTGGATAGCGCAAGGCCCAGTCCTGTTCCACCTTGGTCTTGCAAGTTCTGAGCGGCGACAGGTTTGTAATGATCGAACAGCGAATCTTTTAGTCCACTTGGGATTCCCGGTCCGTTGTCTCTTACGCTGATAACAACCGTTGACGGTCTTTCCTCGACTTGAACGAGCACACTGGTGCCGAACGGTGAAAGCCTGATTGCATTATCGAGAACATTTATGGTTACTCTGGCAAGTCTGTCCTTATCCCCCTGAAGCTTCACGTCATTTTCAATCTCCAGTTCGATCCTAACGTCTTTTGAGGCGGCAAAATTCCTGACTGTTTCAAGAGCCTCATCCAAGAAAGTGGAAACGGATATTGGGCGGCACACGAGTACGAAGCTGCCTGATTCCAATTTTTCGATATCCAGCACATCGTTAATCAGTTTGATCAACTTGTCGATTTGCGTGTTGGCGTTTCTGGTGCGTGCGCTTTGCTCTTCGTCTATACGAGAAAAGGACCCGCTCTCCAGCATTTCGATAAAGAAGCGAATGGACGTCAGGGGAGTCCTTAGATCGTGGCTAACCATCGACAGGAACTCTTGCTTGAATCTATCTACTTCTTTCCGTTCGGTGACATCCTGCAGAATGAAAAGAAGTCGGTCTCCTCTATTGGTGTGAATAGCTTTCTGATTGACCAAGACGGTCAGACCTCGTCCTTCCCTCGAAAGTGTCTCTAGCTCAAGAGTGTGCGGCGACGCGAGAGCCGATTCGGAATGTAAGTCTATCGTGTCGGCAGCAAGAAGTTTGGTCAGCGACTTCGACTGTAGTTCATCAGTTGTATAGCCGAACATTTTGCAGGTTGCGGCATTTACTTTCTGGATCTGGCCTTCCTTGTCCGTGAAAGCCAGTCCTACCGGAATGGACTCTAGTATCTTTTGCTCGGTTTCATACGACAATCTCAAGGCATTAGTCATCTCGCGAAATGTTTCATCCAGGGCAGTTATCTCGTCATGTCCGCCGACCGGCGGGAGCAAGTCCGCGTCTTGCGCCATCCGTGCGGTATTGTCAACCAGCACCGCTAGCCTCTTTGTCGCTCCTTTGTTAAAGTGCCAAGCAAGAATCAACGCCAACAGTACAGTAAAGGCGATGCCACCATATAGAACATTGAGGGTAATCTCTCTGGTTCGCTCCTGCTTTTTCGGAAATTCTTGGTCAATGCTTTCGATATATCCCTCTAGTGTGTCCAGCTCTTGCAGGACTTCCATATAAATGTCCTTTAGTTTGCGGATTTCCAGGACTGCGCCAAGGCGATTTCCCTCGGACAAACGTTGTGTCGTTTTGTCGAGAACGGATATTGTGAACTCAAGCTTGGGAGCAAGGGAGTCGAGTATGTCTTGTGCTTTTTCATTGTCCCGTAAAGCATCCTGTAACTCCTTAAGCTCGCCGGGAATCGGATCGATCGCTTGATGATACCGGCTGGCGACGTCGTGTTTGCCAGTCAAAATTGAGGGACCAACTATTTTTAGAGATTCCACGAAGGAATCCTTGAGCAGACCGAATCTTCCCATAACCTTCTTTAAGTACTGCTCGTGTTCCTTTTCAATCTCCGCTTGCTGTAACAGGAAAAATAAGACGCCAACAAAGATAATCTGTAGTATCAATGGAACAGACACAAGAATTAAGGCTCTATGGAACAGTGTTAGACTTTTCATCAAAGATCTCAATTTCCTAACTATCTCTTTACCGTTTCACATGTTTGACTTCGGAGATCGGCCGGATTGCTGATTCGGATCGACCGGCAGGCTAAACCAAAACGTGCTGCCTTCGCCCTCCGTGCTGTCTACTCCAATCGTTCCGCTATGCTGTTCGATCAATGACTTACAGACAGCCAGTCCAAGTCCAGTTCCTTTAGCTTCTGTTGAATCCGTACTTCTGACTTGCTTGAAGCGTTCGAATATTGCATCTTTCAATTCATTGGGGACACCACGTCCTCGATCGATCACTTTTACCACAGCCGAATCTTTCTGCACTTCGGCTGTCAGTTTTACGGCGCTATCTTTCGGCGAGAACTTAATGGCGTTTCCGAGCAGATTTACAAGCACTTGCACGATGCGATCTCCGTCTGCAACTATCTTAGTGTTTGGTGTTGGCTCGAATTCGAGGCGTACATTTTGCTTGTCGGCGAAGGCGCGCACTGACTCTATTGCGCGTTCGATCAAGTGGTTGATTTCTGTGGCTTCCTTGTTCAAAGTGAAGCTGCCCGATTTCGAGTGCTCGAGTGAAAGCAGGTCGTTTACCATTGCTAACAGCCGGGAGCAATTACGCACTGCCATCGCGGACATCTTCTGTCCGCGATCGTCGAATGCACCGAATTCGCCTGCTGCGGCTTGAGTCAAGAGTGTGCTGATGTTTAACAGCGGGTTTTTCAGGTCTCTGCTGATAGTAGAGACAAGTTGTTGTTTCATTTGCTCGCTCTCGCGCCGCTGCGTGATATCGAAAATTACTGCCAGCACCCGATCGCCTGCGCTTGTGCCAAAACTGGTCAGGAAGAGCTCGACTGGAAAAATTTGCTGGTCTTTGCGGATTGCATCGCGTTCGTAGCCATGTCTACTCGCTAAGGCTAAAATTGAATCGAGCGATTCGGGCTCTGCGAATGGCGATGCCTTCGGAAAGAGAATCGAAAGGTGCTGACCTTCGACTTCGTCGGCGGAGTACTTAAACATCTCATAAAAGCTCGGATTTCCATTTTTTATCTTGCCGGCATCGTCCATTGTCACTAGACCGAGCGGTACGCATTCCAATATTAGTCGCTCTGTTTCGTGCGCAAGCTCTAAACTGAGAGCCATTTCGTGGAATCGACTATCCATCTCTCCGATTTCAACTCCAGCCGGAGCAGTTGGCAATAGCTTTTCGCCGGCAGCCAATCGACGGCTGTTGTCCATAAGAATCGCCAGTCTTGTCGTTGCGGTCTTGTTGAAGTTAATCGCGAGAATGATTGCAACAATGACATTGGATCCGATACCGGCTATCAGTAGCAATTTCATTTGCTGTCGAATCTTGGATTGAATTTCGGGACTATCTTTGATGGTTTTCAATCCATTGTTTCGCAGCTCTCCGAGTTCTTGCGAGGCTATATCAATCAGAGGCTGTAGAGATCTCAATTGCAATATGCATGCAGCGCGATCTCCTTCGTCTAGATGCCTGAGGGCGGAGTCGAGCCGAGCGGTAGTAAATTTCGCTTGTTTTTCTAGCTTGTCGAGCATTTTAATTTCAATTGGGCTATCAGCCAGCAGCACCCGCAGCCGAGAGATGTGGTAGGGCACGTTCTTGCTTAGAGCCTGAAATCTGGCTGACGAGCCGCTGTCTCCTCGAATGATGGATGAAATCAAGAGATTTGTCGTTCCGAGAAAGGCGTTCATCAGGGAATTCATGCTGATGCATAACTGTTTTACGTGCTCCTCCTTGCGCGCCTCTGCCTCTACCTGGCGCAGCATGTAGATGAGGCTTGCTGAAAATAGGAGCTCGAATACTAGCGGAATTGCAACCAAAATCAGTGCGCGATGGAAGAATTTCAATGCCATTGGCACACGTTGTGAATTCAGACGGTTGAGACAACTCGATCTACATATACCCCATTACTTTGGGTAGAAACCGTCGCTAGTTTTATTGCATCTCGATTTCACTCACAATCAGGTCACTTGTTAGTCACTCCTTGCTCACACGCAAACGATAAAGTGTTTCTTGTGAGTCGGATGCAATCGCTGAAAGAGAGATATGAGGAGATGCTACCTAACAGCAGTTGTACCGGGTCACTCGCTGAAGCGTTGTCTTAAGGCACCGCATGCGGCTTCTGCAACGATGGAGGGTTTCCAGCCTGACCCTCCATCAAAGCAGGAGGGATAGTGAACGGTTAGTGCGTACTGAGTTGCGCCGTCAATGGTAGCGGAGGGTTTCCAGCCTGACCATCCGTGACCGCTGACGGAGGCCGGAGTCGCTTTGATAGCGGAGCTGGATTCTCAGTAACATGCCTTGGTCAGAGGGGATACTGACAAGGGCGCAGGAGGAGGTTCCGAACTACGGAGCCTCCTCCTGAATATTGGGAGACTTGCTTTTTTAGGACTTCGGCTCAATCTTTGGCGAACTAAGAATCGTAGCTCAACATAACTATTGCCATGGGGTATATTGAAGACGGGTTTGAGCGGCGAGGTCGCAATGGCTAAGATTTTGATCGTAGAGGATGATCAGGACGTCTCTTTCAGCCTTCAAAACTATCTGACGATGGAAAAGTTCCATGTCGAAGTTGCCGATAATGGTGCCGAAGGGCTTGAGAAGATGCGATTTTATCAGTATGACGTGATCATCTTGGACTGGCGCTTACCTGATATCAGTGGTATTGAAGTCCTTAAACAGTATCGTGGCGCAGGCGGAAGAACTCCTGTTTTAATGCTGACCGGAAGACAAGATACTGCCGATAAGGAAACCGGGCTTGATTCTGGCGCGGACGACTACTTGACCAAACCGTTCCATGCCAAAGAACTCTCGGCGCGACTCAGAGCATTATTGCG
>CAZSNX010000287.1:5540-6008 GCA_964607945.1 uncultured Candidatus Obscuribacterales bacterium | reverse complement strand
TTATGAAAGGAGCAACGGTGCCCTGCCAAGACCAGAGCTAGCCTACATCTTGCGCAATCGAAATCGAGACGTGCAAGTCTCAGCTATGGTCGAACTTTCACATGGAAGTTTCCTGGATTCCACGACACCGGCGATTACCAAAGCTGATTCGTTGCCCCAACTCAGATTCGTTCAGGAGATTTACTCATCCACACAGGCGCAATCGCAGCAGCGCTCGTACAAGGACTATGAAAATTTCGCGAAACTCTCTCTCGAGCCTCTTCAAAGTTCGAAAGTCGCTCTTTTGGAATTTCTCAAGCCGAAGAAGAACTGGAACAAAGGGCTAGTAACGTACGCAGACTTAGCTTACAAGTCCGAGCAATACGCACCGGACATTTTTAAACTGTCGATGCGCTCTCCTCTAGTTGAGAAGGTCGGGGTAGGTTACGGACGATTCGAGTTGGACAGGGTCTTGAATCCTTATTGCGG
>CAZSNX010000287.1:0-5530 GCA_964607945.1 uncultured Candidatus Obscuribacterales bacterium | reverse complement strand
AGATGTGTACGACATTTCGGGAGTGGATTTGAATCAGCAAGCACCAGGTGACGGCAGCGACTACAAGAAAATCGAATCTGTCATTCACTCAGAGCCTTGCTTCGGAGCCACCAACACGGCAGCTGGGCTGGACTCTGGAATCAATGACTTGGTCAAGAACGGGCGCAAGGGCTATTCGCGATACATCGTCCTGGTAACCGATGGCGTCCCATATGTTCCGTCTAAGGATGATCCGTCCGGTCAAACCGGGTTGGATCAGGCGAGACGATACGCTCTCGATCAGGCGAAAAGAGCAGCCAAAGAAGGAATCTCGATCATCGCCATCGGCTTCTTTCACGATCAGCAATCTCCAGCTAGGGGCCCGGAAGTGTTACGGGAGATGTGCCAAATTGCTGGTGGAAAGAGCAGATACATCAGTGCCTACGATCCCGCCATTACGACACCTAATCTCGAAGCCCAAATCAAAAAGCTCAAACAAGCCTTTCGTACTGCCAATCGCACCTTCGTTGCACTAGTTAACTAAGGTCGGCACATATCCGTGTTAGAACCGAGCAAATCATAAGAGGGTAAAAGCACAATGAAAGACGCAGATTTGAGCAGTCCGACACCAAATCAGAATGGAGTATTCCAAATGCAATCACATCCACATAAGTCTGCTTCAGTGACCAAGTCTGTTTCGAGTTCAGGGAGGACGCTCGGTCTGCTTGCGCGCGCTGGAAAGATTTCATCTACAGATGCGTCCTACCGACGAGCCAGAAACGCCCGAGGAAGTTTGATAGCAGAGCTTCTGTGCACGATCCCGCTGATGTCGGCAGTGGGACTATTCATGCTTAACACTGGAGCTTTCTTTTATGGAGCCTGCATTAATGATACAGCCTGCCGCGCGGCTGCCCGGGCGGCCGCCAACTGCTCCAGCCAGGAAGAGGCAAGCCAAGCTGCCGAGGAAGTAATTCGCAATTATCAAAGTAGTTCGTCGCTCTACAAAGTTAGTATCCCACCCAACTCTGTGACTTATCAGACGTTCTCGGAACCTGGTAAGGGCCCGGATTTGGATCAAAGTCCTTATGTGAAGGTGACGATTCGCACTCAAGTAAGGGCAATTGTTCCAATAAACTTCTACGGAGCTACCTCGTCTGACGAGATAAAGTTTGAGCAAAGCTACACATATCCAATACTCAACCTTCCCCAGACCTAGCAGAGCAGACTAGCAAGATCGATAGTCACCTTGCCCCAAGTTTGCCACTTTTGGCGCGCTAAAGTCGATTGGTAGCGGCACACTCCTTTGGCAGACAACAACTGATTGCCGCAGTTTCTATCCTAACGTATTGCATTCTTTGATGTGGAAATGGGTATAAGAGATATGACTATACGACTGCGGCATAAGTCTCGGGGGAGAAAGACGGCTCTGTTTGACTTTCAACGTCGTTCTATTGGGTTCATCAAGCCCAAGGCAGTCCTGATTTTATGCGCATTGCTGATTGCTCAGCATGTGCCTGTCAATTGCTGGGCTGATACGGTAGAAGCAGCAGTCAATCCCGAGATTGCTGCTGCCGGTAATGTGCATGATCAGCCTGCTGTCTCGCCCCCATCCGGTCAAATCAAGAGCCTCGATGGGCTCAATGTTGACTTGAGTTCTGAATTGTCGCTGATTAAAGCTCAGATTCAAGCTCCCGTTCAAATTCAAGTTGGCGGAGTTGTGGGAAATGATGGAATTGTAGCCGGTGGCACAGCGACAACAATTCATCCGGATCAGTTGGTTACACCAGCCCAATTGCTAGCTGCCTTTCAAGTACTCGATCTTGGTCACCAGACATTGGTGCTTAGCGAAACGGGGGCGGCCAATGCAGGGTCGGCCTCCATCACAACTACTCATGCCGCCAACCTGGCTCAGCTGAATATTCCGCAAAACGTGATTGTAAGTCTGATCGGCTATCACGATCAGTCACCGCTGACTGTCACAGGCACTGCGAATATCGGCGGTCAAGCCTATGCTTTGCAAACGTCAACAGGTGTTACTTCGGTTTTAAACTTTGGCACTCTGAACATCGCTCCGGGAGGTTTACTCACAACCAACCTGCCTGCTACCTCAAATGCGCTGGCAGCGACTTCCGGATTGTTTGCCTCGAGCGGGCTCAGTCTGAACGTAGTAAACACGCTGGTAAATAATGGAGTAATAGAGTCTAGTGGCAATCTCGCGATTGCAACCGGCGGGGCGATTATCAATCAGTCCGTGGCACAGTCACAGGCTGCTATTACTGGCCAAGTGCTCAATTTGTATACTGCGGCCGGTACCATACTTAATCGGGGCACTATCGAAGCTGCCGGAGCAGTCAACATCTCATCGCAGATCGGTAGGAGTTTATCTGTCGACAATGTTGAAGGTGTAATTCGCTCCCAGCTTTCATCAATAAATGTGCGCGAAGCAGGTTACTGCGCCGCCGGTGACCTGTCCATAACCGGTGGCGATATTGTGAGCAAGGAGCTAAACCTTCATGGCGGTAATGGCTCGGTCTTTATGAGCGCTGACAATGTAACAGGCAAAGTCAATGTCGAAGGTGGGAAAATCTGGCTCAATGCCAATGAGCTCACAGTGGGGGCTTTGAATGCAACGGATGACCCTTTCCTGTCAAGCTCGCTTGCAGACTTCACCATCGCCGGTGATATAGTGACTGCCGGCGCTCCGTTGACGATAGTGGCCAGGCGCTCCATTTTAACTGACTCTGTTGTCCCGATTGTGATTGACACAAGCAGTGCCTCCGGCGATGGCGGAGACATTCTCATGGTAGCCGGAGTATCGTTCAGCCCTGACCCGGTACTGCCCGATACAGCCACAGTGACTCTCAACGGGTCCTCCGGCTTACCGAACGCGGTTATCGATCTTCAAGACGTGGTTGCTATCGATGCCCGCGGTGCAACCAATGGCGGAGACGCAAATGGTGGAAATGTCACTATGGTGTCATTTTCCAATTTTATACGCACGAATGGAACCGGTGTAGACAGCACTGAGAACAGAGGGATTCGTACGGGAGGCAATGGTTCCGGCAACGACGGAAACGTTCTGATTATCTCTGGCTCCTCTAACAATCAAGGGGTTGATCTGGATGACTTCTTTATCGACACTACAGGGGGTTCGGGAACTCCAGGTACCATAGACATTGCAACTACCCAAGCTCTGATTACAGATGGACCCTTTCAAATTGCCGGGCCGGGAGGAGTCATTCCGGGTGCCGTCCTGAGCGGAGCCTTCGCGGTAGATCAGACGGCAGTGTTACCAAACACGGGAATTAATGTCGGCAACCTGATTACGAACGGCGGCAACGTTAGGATTATTGCCGGCAGCGATATATTCGTAAGTCACACAAATCCTTTTCTGGGAGTAGACACTAGCAAGAAAATCGGTGCAGGCTCGGGCGGCAATGTGCTGTTAGTCGCCGGAGCGGCTCAAACAGGACTTGTCTTGGATGGCGATATGTACCTGGCCAGCAACGGCATCAATACATCCGGGAACATATCCGGTGATGCAGGGGCCATTTCAGTTATAGCCAAAGGAGATGTTGGCTCGATCCTCTTTGCTAATCTCAGCATTCAAGCCAATGGAGCAGGCAGTGGGAACGGCGGCGAAGTACTGGTGGTGGCAGGCACCAACATGAGTTTGACATCGACGGAAATTACACTAACCGGCGCATCGACACTCGGTGGTAGTATCGTACTCAACCAAACGAGTGCGGCTGACGCCATATCTACTAGAGGCGGCGAGACCGATGGCAATGGTGGCAACATAACCCTGGTGCCGTACAGATCTTCTCTTGGCGGAACCCTTACCGGCAACATTCTGATCGGAGCCAACGTGAAGACGGGTGGTACGGGAACAGGCACGAACGGTGATGTCTTGATTATTGCCGGCAAAGAGAATCCAGGTACCTTGTCGATTGTAATGGGTGACATAGTAAGTTACTTCCTCAGTGGCGGAGCGCCGCTAGTTAGCGAGACAGTCATAGACACTTCCGGCGGCAGCGGAGGTCAGGGCACAATCACTTTGGGCACCGCAGCTCCTCAAATTGCGGGAGGACCTGCCGTAGTATTGGATGTCGCTAGTGCCACCTATTCAGCCGGGTCTGCCCGGTATACTCTAATTGAGCCGATTACACGTCGAGCAGCTGGTATCAACTTTGGCTCCTTGATTACGGATGGAGCAGCGGTCAGATTGTTTGCAGGTGGAGACATTCTGGGTTGGACAGGTCTTCCGAATATGAGCACAATTTCCACCAGCAGGATTTCCACTGTTGGACCTGGCGGCGATGTGTTAGTACAGAGCGCCAGTTTTCCTGGAGCGATAGAGCTCGACAGCACAGTTCTAGCAAATGCTCTGGGCAATGCACCTGGTGGCAAAATCTTTATAGTCAATGATAATGGGTCCATAACGCTCAATGGCACGATTCAATCGACCGGAACAAGTGTCGGAATGGAACGTCAAATCACTATTAACACAGAAGGAACAGCTGGTAACAACAACGACATTTTCATTAATGATGCCAATGTAATCGGTACCAACAGTGTGCTAATCGATGCAGCTGACGAATTTCACATAAGCGGCACCGGACGGACTATAACCTCTGATCAGTCAATACTTGTTCGTTCCTTTAATGCCGCCGGTACTAACACTATCGATGACTCTTCCACAATTTTTGGGCGGTGGAGTGTATCAATCCTCACTCAAGGACTGCTCCAGGTAGGCAATACGCCTGGAGCTGGCGGCGCCGGTGTTACCATCCGCAGCGGAGAGATGGATGCCGCTTCGCAGAATCAAATTACGGTAATTGATCGAAACACCGTGATTCAAAACGGTTTTGTAGTCATTCGTTCGCAAGGCAGCAGTGTCAGTATCGGCGACAACACTGTGATTGACGCCTACGGAGGCGGCGGCGCCACTCCAACTAAGAACATATTGAGGGTCTTTGCCTTCAATAACCTGGATATTGGAGACAATGTGTCGCTGACTGCTCGTGGTGGCGAAGTTCATGTTTATGCCGACTATACCGGAACTGTTCCAAACGGTAGCCTGACAATCGGAGCGAACAGCCAGATCATATCCATTGCAAAACTGACAGACGCCCCAGGGACATTCTTCACTGTCAGCGGTGCGGAATTGCCGAATCATGTCGGCGGGCGAATCGCAGTTTATGCCGGTGTAAATGTTGCAGGCGTCGTAGAAGACACAGTCAACAACCTGGTCAATCAAAGGACCTATGAAAACAGCGTGGAAGTAATCGGTGGAGTGGATTTCGACGAGAGCTCCACCAATCTGTTTCTCAGGGGGGGAGCCAGAATGCTGGTGCAAGCCAGCACCGCGCAGGCACTATTGGTAGATCCCGCTGCTGGCAACTCGTACACTTTGCACGGTGGAGTAATTGTAATTGATCCGCCGGGCAATCAGATAACGTTCAACGGAGTAAGTCTTCTGGCTGTAGCGCCGGAGCTTGTCTTGCCTGTATCGACAGTACCAAATTTACCGGCACCAGCAACTTTCCCC
>CAZSNX010000286.1:0-6031 GCA_964607945.1 uncultured Candidatus Obscuribacterales bacterium | reverse complement strand
TAGCTGCCAATCTGAGCGAGCAATACAATCAAAGCCACTTGCCTCAGAAAGCTGGACTTCCCTGACATATTCGGTCCGGTCAGGATGACCAGTTGATTAGCATCACTGTTGCCTGTGAGGTTCGTGTCGTTCGAGACATAGCGACCCATCGGCAAGATTTTCTCCAGAACAGGATGCCGCCCGTGCTTGATATTCAGCTCCAAGGACTCATCAACTACCGGTCGCACATAACGGCGGTCAACCGCCACTTCAGACAAAGACAAGATTGCATCGAGAGCAGCTAACTGCTGTGCTACCAGGTAGACCTGAGACCCCGAGTCCATCAACTCCTTTCTCAACTGCAAAAAGAGCTTGTACTCCATGTCGCCCTGACTTTTCTCGGCATTGAGAATCTTCGCCTCATACTCCTTCAGCTCGGGCGTGATAAATCGCTCCGCATTGGTCAACGTTTGTTTCCGAATATACTCAGCAGGAACTGCATCCTTATTGGCGTGCGTTACTTCAATGTAATAGCCGAATGTTTGATTGAAGTTGACACGCAATGAGCGGACTCCGGTGCGCTCCTGCTCCTTCTTTTGATACTGCTCCACCCACTGTTTGCCACCGCCAAGCAGGTCGCGAACCTCATCAAGTTCGTTTGAATATCCTGTCTTGAATATGCCGCCTTCAGTCAATTCCCTCGGAGCATCCTCCTGCAGAGAATTAGAAATCCTCTCCCTGAGCTCAGTCAAGACATCCGGCAAATCACCGAGCGCAGCGAGATATCGGCTCCTGCAATTTTTCAGACAGGCAGCCAGCACCGGTAAACCGGAAAGCGAGTGTCCAACGGACACCAGCTCCCTAGGAAGGATAGTACCCGAGGAAAGCTTTACACCGAGCCGCTCCAGATCGCACAATTGGGCCAGCGACTTTGAGATTGACTGCCTCAAGTCGAGGTCCTCCACCAGTTCGCTAACAGCATCCTGCCGCTCTCGTATCTCCTGCACCGAATACAGTGGCTTCAACAGCCACTTCCTAAGCGTCCGACTGCCCATACCGGTCTTGGTCTGATCGAGCGCCCAGAGCAAACTCCCTTCGAAGCTGCGGTCGCGGGAAGTTTCAGTAAGCTCGAGGTTCTTGCGCGTATTTGGGTCCAGCACCAAGTGCCCGTCGACGCAATACGTCGAGATGCCTGAAAATTTCGGCATCAAGGCACCCTGTGTTTTCTCCAAGTACTCTATCACCGCTCCGGCTGCTCCAACGGCAAGCGGCATCGCATCACAGCCGAAACCTTCGAGCGTCGACACGCCGAACAGCTGCATAATACGCCGCTGAGACGGTTCGAACTGGAAAAACATCGCCGGTCTGCCGGTGATTCGGTAGCGACTCTTGATCTCCTCCGGCAGGTCTAGCACCTCCTGCGGTACCACCTGTCCGGGTAAGAGTCGTGCAGTTCTTTTCGCTGCCAGAATCTCCCTGGGATTCAACCTGCCAACTTCCAAAACGAGTTGCTGTTCGGTCAGTTGTGTTACCGAGAATTCGCCGCAGGATGCATCGACACAGGCCAATCCCCAGAGCCCGTCTCCACCGCCACCACGCAAAATGGAGACCAGATAATTGTTCTCGCGGCTGGGCAGATAGGTGGACTCCAAAACGGTGCCCGGAGTAAGAACGCGTGTAACCTGACGCTCGATCGGCCCGCGCCCGGCTCCGACCACTCCAACCTGCTCGCAAATTGCTACCGAATAACCTCTTGCAATCAACTTGGAAAGGTAGACCTCGGCAGCTCGATATGGCACTCCGGCCATGGGTACTCTGCCACCTTGATAGCTCGGCTCGGGCCGGCCAGTTAGAGTTATGTCCAACTCGCGCGCAGCCACCTGCGCATCGGTATCAAACAGCTCATAAAAATCCCCAACGCGAAAGAACAGCAACGTATCGGGATATTGCGTTTTTATGTCCCAGAATTGCCGCATCATCGGCGAAAGCTGAGCGCCGGAATCCGGCGATTCTTTATCTGTCATGGGCGGTCTCCAGACGACAGTTTTTGCTGCATAAAGAAGCAAGTCAAATAATATCGCCTTCGCCCGGGCGAGGCGATTAAGCTTCTGGTAATATGAGGACTCAATCGCACAAGTGCAGGCTCTGCCTGTTTAACTGGAGATTCGGTTTTATGCTCTCTCGGCTCAGCTCGGCAAGTTTACGTCGGTTGCTTCTGGCTTCCCTCTTGGTTGCGACAACCGCTTCGACCGCAGCAGAAGCTGCGCCAAAAGGAGCACCGGCCAAGCCGGCATCGGCTCATCCCAGTACTGAAGCCGACAAAGACAAGGAAAAAGACAAGCCGTCTACCAGCGCAGCCAAGAAACCCGAAGCGAAGCCCGAGCCGGTGCTCGAAAACGTAATTACTGCTTCGCCGGAAGACCTCGTCAGCAAGCCGCAAGAATATCTTGGCAAGAACGTCAAGCTCAACGCCAACTTTTTTGCGTGGAGCAATTTGGCTCTGGACTACAAACCTGCGTTTCGTTCGTCGAAAACTCACCTCTCGTTTCTCATCCTCAAACCAAACGGGCATATACCGTTGTCGGAGTTGAAGTTGGCGATCATGATCCCCAAAGAAAAGGATTCAGAAGCAGGAGTTTTCGCCACGCTCAAAGACGGCGATCAAGTTGAAATGGTCGGGAAGGTATTCAGCACAGCGCTTGACGATCCCTGGGTGGAAGTATTCAAATTGAAGAAGATCGGCGGGTCTTCTGACGACAAGGACAAAGATAAGAAGACCGCTTCGGCCGGAGACAAAGACGACAAAAAAGATGGAAAGGACGACAAGTCCAAGGACGACAAGTCCAAGGACGATAAATCGTCTGATTCCAAATCATCCACAGACAAGTCCGGAGGCTCCGGTAAGTCTGACAAAGCTGACTAAACAGAAGCAAAGTAGTGTTCATTGCTCCCAAGCTATGTTAGTTTTCTCACATTGGAACAGCCAAATGATCAGGGAGAGAGATTGAATGGCACCTGCTAACGCCGGACAGATACAAGGGCTCCTTACAACATTGAACGGCAAGCACGGCATCCTCGGATGTCTTCTGGTCAGCCCTGACGGCGGTGTCGTATCGTCGTCACTACCTGCCGAAATAGATATCGCTACTCTTGGTGCCTTGAGCGCTACGCTCTTTTCGAACAATGATGTTTCGATTCAAAGAATGAACAGAGGCAATCTAGTTCAAATGACACTGCTGACCGATCAAGGCATCTTGCATTTCTATCAAGTCGGTGGACATTACCTGGTTGTACTGACCGCCAAGAACCAACGAATCAACTTGGAAGGACTCATTAGATCGGTTGAGGAGCAAGGGTCCACTCTTGCTTCAATGATCTCCTAGTTACATTTGCAACCAGGCAGATACAGACTGATTGAAAAGCTTCGATCAGAAATCTCAAGACGCTCAGACAGCACTCATGACATCCAATTATAGTTAAGGTATTATTGGACCCGTGCGGGATCATGTAAAGTAACTTGGTGATTCCGTGCGGCTTTGTCGGCAATTTAAGAGGAAGGAAGCGATGCGCAGAGTGTGGGCAAAAGCCCTTACGCTAACAGTTATAACGAACTTGAGCCTTTTCTTTCCCACCGAGGTGCAAGCTGCTCGTTACATCGATATGCCCGGCAACTGGGCTGAACGCTATGTAAATCAGCTCTCAGACGAAGGAGTAATCCCGGTTGCTAAGGACGGAAAGTTCAGACCGGACGATCCTGTCACAAGAGCAGTGCTCTCATACTGGCTCGTTTACACCTTGGGCATCAAAGACCAAGCGGTTCCGCAAACCCCCAGCTTTACCGATGTCAAGCCGGATGACTGGTATTTCAAAGCCGTCGAGCAGGTAAAGCAAAACAACTACATTGCCGGTTACTCAGACGGTTTCAGACCAAATCAGTTCATTCAAAAAGGTGAAGTGATCGTAATCATCGCGCGTACTTTGTCTGGTCCCGATCCCGATGAGCAGACAATTTCGAGCGAACTGGCAAAATACAAAGACGGCTCGAAGGTTCCTTCCTGGGCGCGCGCCGGTGTGGCTAAAGCTTCACAAGCCGGAATTCTGGTAAACCACCCGCAACAAAACTCCATCAATGCAGCCACGCTTGCAAGCCGAGCTGATACGGCAGCTCTCCTTTATTCCCTTGATGAATACAAGTCGAAAAAGTCCATTGCAGAAGCAGTAAACCGAGCCGAGGCCGGACTTCCACCTCTGTCTTCCAATCAAGGCGCAAGCAATCAGCAACCGCTGGCAGCTCAAACTCCAAGCATGGGTCAACCGCCGGCAATGCCACCACAACAAGGAATGCCGCAACAGCCGCAATTGTCTGCCCAACCACCATTTGGCGCACCTGCGGGTTATCAGGGCATGCCAGGCGGCTTCGCTCCGCAGTTCGGACAACCGGCGATGGCACAGGGCTATGGCGGCTACGCTCAACCGGCCCCCGGCGGCTATCCGCAACAACAATATCAAGGACAAGTCCAGCAGCAGTATCCCCAACAAGGATATGGCGGACAGCCACAGGCTTACGGCGGCGGCTATGCTCCACCGCAAGGTGGTGGTGGCTACGGCGGTTACGCGCAGCCCGGACAATACGGAGGAGGCGGCGGGTATGCGCCCCCCAACGGCTATCTGCAGGGTAGCGTGGCAGTTGTGTCAGCCGGTACCCAGTTTCATGCTTCAATCATCAACACGTTGGACTCCGGCTCTACTCAGCCAGGCGAGCAAGTTTCAGCAACCTTGAGCGAGCCGTTATACGCGAACGGACGAGAGGTAGTGCCAGCTGGCAGTCGCGTCGTCGGCAATGTCACCAATGTTGTGTCGGCTAAACACTTCAAATTCGGTGCCAACGGAAGGATAGACGTTCGATTTACATCAATAGAAACTCCCGACGGAAGACGCTTTCCGTTATCTGCAAGTCTCGATCAAAATCAAATCAGCCTGGTCGGCGGCTCCACCGGCGGCCGCGTGGGCAAGGGATTGCTGACAACAGGCGTCGGAGCTGCCAGTGGAGCGGCGCTCGGTACTGGGCTGGGTGCTATCACCGGCGGGCTTTCGCACGGAAGTGTCGGTATGTCTACCGGCATGGGTGCAGCCTTCGGAACCGCCATGGGTGGTGTCGTAGGCTTGGGAGCAGCAGCATACAGAAAGGGCGGCGAAGTCAAGATCAAAGCCGGTACAGCACTGCCGATCAAGCTAGACGAATCCTTGCAGATTTCCGGCGGAGCACCGGTGCAGCAGCCATATGGCGGCGGCTACGGCGGCGGAGGTGGTTATGCACCACCAGTGCAGCAGCCGGTCGGCGGGTATTACCCGCAACAATAAAGTGATTGAGCGAGCAATACAGTCGGCTCAAGGAAAGCGCCCGCTTTAACTAATCTCCGCCAAATCGCCGCTGCCTGGAAGTAAATTCGACCAGCGCGTCTTCTAGCATCTCCGGCGTGAATTCGGGCCAAAGCACCGGCGTTATATAGAGCTCCGTGTAGGCTGATTGCCAGAGCAGATAATTGGACAACCGCATCTCACCACCCGTTCTAATTAGGAGATCCGGGTCGGGTATGTTGCCGGTGTAAAGGTACTTTCCGATCAGATCTTCAGTAATCTGACTGGTTGACAGCCTTCCACCCTTGACTTCCTCGGCAATTCTGCGCACTGCCTCAGCAATCTCCAGGCGTGAACCATAGTTGATCGCTACTTGCAGTGACAATTGCTCGTTGTTGCGGGTGCGTTCCATTGCCCGGTCAAACTCAGCCCGCAAAGCGGCGGACATGCCTGACAGATCGCCGATGAAGCTCAAGCGAATCTGGTTTTCGTGAAGCTCATCAAGCTCATCTCTGATCGCCTCAGCAAGCAACTCCATGAGGTACGAGACTTCATCGTTGGAACGGTTCCAATTCTCGCTGGAGAAAGCATAGACCGTCAGATATCGCAGCCCTTCTCGCCCGGCATATTTCACGAGCTCTTTGAGCGTCTTTACCCCCTCGCGATGTCCAAGCAAGCGAGGCAGGTGTTTTTT
>CAZSNX010000285.1:0-6064 GCA_964607945.1 uncultured Candidatus Obscuribacterales bacterium | reverse complement strand
AATCGCCCGCATCGCCGCAATCGTCGTCGCGCCACCGGCCATGTCGTATTTCATATGCTCCATGCCTTGCGCAGTCTTGAGCGACAATCCACCGGAATCAAAGGTGATCCCTTTGCCAACCAATGCCACCGTGCGCTTGGACTTGGCTGCCGAATACTTAAGCACGATGAACTTCGGCGGCTCGTTAGCTCCCCGTGCCACACCGAGCAATGAGCCCATGCCGTTCTTCTCCATTTCGGCTCTGTCCATCACCGTGCAAGTCAAAGCGTTTTCCTTAGCGATCCGTTTGGCTTCCTGAGCCAAACGAGAAGGAGTCATGTAACCGGCCGGCTCGGCAATCAGATCGCGAGCGAAATTGGTTGATTCGGCGACCACCGAGCCGACGTTGACTGCCTGCGCGAACTCGGCCGGCGGCACCGATAATCCGCAAAAGGTGACTTGCTTGACTTTCGAGCGCTTGCTGGTGTGGTCGCCGTTCGATTTGTACTTTTGAAAGGAGTAAGAGCCAAGTATCCATCCTTCAACCGCTGCTTGAACGTGCAGCTTGCCTTTTTCGGCAACTCTCAAATGGAAACAAACAGCCGCACCGGCACCACCACCGGCCGCTCGGCGCGCCATGTTAGCCGCCAGCTTTCGGCTCAGACGCGGCTGGAAATCGGCACTCTTGCCCAATCCCCAAAGCATCAACTTACGGCACTTCAAATTCCCATAAGATGGCAATGTTAGCGTCTGACCGAACTTTCCTTCGTATGACTCTGCGGCAATGGCGCTGTCTATCTCCTTTAAAAAGGCTGATGGAAACTCCTTATCCAGCTTGCCAATCAGCTTACCGACAGCCTCGCCTTGAAAAACTCCCAGCACCAAAACGTCTGATTTGATGCGCGACAGTGTACCGCTTTCCTTTTTGAACTCCATAGTCACTCCCTAGATTTAGAACCGTACCACGTCAATTGAGGGTGCCATGCACCGCCCGTGCCACCACCTCATTGACCAGGCGCGGATCGGTTTCGCGCCGGCAATAACTCAAGTAAGCTTCCATCCATCGCCTGAGATCAAGCAATACAGCCGACAGCTGCGTACCGGATTTCTTGACCTGGCTAAGATTGACACTGACTCGACCGTCCGGATCTACCTGGAAGCGCTGGGCGGCATCCGAGTTGCCGTGCACATATCGCAAGCTGGACTCGAGCAGATCTTTATTTTGCCCCGGACCCAGAACCGTCTCCAGCTCCGAACAGATTTTCTGAAAAACGGAAAGAGGTCGAAACAGACTCGTCTGCTGAAACTGCACGAATCCGCAATCGAGCAGGAGCTGGACAGACCTAACCACCATGTAGCCAGGACAAAGATCGTAGCTTCTTGCCACCTCGTCCAAGGTAGTCCAGCCGTCAATCAAGCGCGAGAGCGCATACACTCGTTGCACATCTTCCGGCAAAAGCTGCCCGCCATCCATGTACTTCAATTGCTGGAAGGGCACATTTGACCAGGCCGTCTCAAAGTTCCAGACGCGCTCCATGATGACGTTCTTCCCGCCCGGCAGCCTGGACAGGACTTCTCTGGTTTGGTCTTGAAAGAGGGCCGAATCCAGCAGCAATCGGTCGAGAGATTGGCTCAATCCGCAGCTCGCATCGAGGTCTTGCGCATCGCCTTTGTCTTTGAATACGAAAATACCTTCAGTCCAGGAGACAAGGAACTCAGTCAAAGCATCGTAACCTTTCAGCTTTGCCATCAGCGCATGGGTCGGCTTCCCGTCGTTAAAGGACACTATTATCGTCTTATCCTTTTTCTCGACAGTCAGCACACCGGTCTTGTTGGCCGTCGCAAGGGATTGCAGAAGACCGGCAGCATCGATCGCTCCCAAGCTGCCAATCATTGAATCTTTCATGGTCTCGATATTGCGAGACTTGTTGCCCGAGCTGTCATCGCCTTCAGCAACCCGATGATAACCGCCGTAAAGGTACTGATCGTGCAATAAAACTTCCAGCTCGCGTGTATTTAAATATCCATTCCTGACCGCTAACAACCCGAGCATTGTGCGCTGAGCCCGGCCCCACCCCTCTTCTTGTTGTATCTCCAGCAATTCTTCAAGCTGAGACGAGGTGACGATGCCAGCTGCAACCAGATAGCGACCCAAACGAAACGGTTTGCGATTATGATAACAATTCGACAGGAATTGTATGCGCGAGAAGATCGGAAAGACGAATCGCTCCGCTTCCAACTCCTGCAAGATTCTCAACGTTTCATCGCACGGCACTCGGTACTGAGTCTCCATCATCTTCGAAATAGACTCGACGGAGGTGTAGTCATCGATTAGCTGCAACACCCAGTTTTGAGGGGCAGGCAATTCGAAGGCGTGCTTGGTCTGGATTCCCTGCTCGGTCAGAATCGGAATCGACGTATAAAGAATGTGATTCGCCAAGGTGCTCCCACCACCGCGAAGGCGCCGGCGATCGATACCAGATATGGTGGCACAGACATAGTCGGCGAGCAACGGATATCTGGCAAAGATTCCAAACACGCTATCGTAAACGTTAAAGGTCAAGCCGCCGGCTGGGTCGTCTCGGGTCAGCGTAATTGCACCGTCTGACTTAACAAAGAGCAAGACTCCTTGCGGTTTCAACAACCGCCTTGCATAAGCATGAAAGTTGACGAAAGCATCTAACGGCAATGAGTAACCGGTGTGAGTGAGGTCCACTATCAATCCGTCGAAAGTCTTACCTTCATCGATCAGCCTGTCGAGTTCGGCCAGAAGATTCTCGCGATAGGCGTAAGTACGAAAGGAATAGGCGTAAGTGAGATAGCTGCGTTCTTCGGCCGCTTCGTCTCCTGGAAGCGGCTCGTTGCCGGCCGGCTGACTCTGTCGCGGTGGAATCAACGGCCGCCTACCTATCCTTGGGGATTGCACTGCATTTATATGCCCAGCCCCAAGATTTCTCAATTCTTGCCCTTGCGAGCGGGTATCTTCTCGTCCTCTTTGGCAACCGCTTCGCCCGGCTTACCTGATTCGCCGGTTGCCGGTGCTTTGCTTTCCGGCACCGGCAGGCTGCGCGCCACCTTCTGGAGAAGCGGATCGGCAGGCGCTACGAACATAGCTTTGATCGCCCATTGTTGTCTGCTCTTCGTCACGTCGAAAATCAAATCGTAGCGCTCGAAAGTAACGAGTCTGTAGCGATAGCTACTGAGATTGGCATGAGACATATTGATAATCCGAGCCGGAGTTTCATTTGGCTTGGCAGCCAATCCGATATATTTCGGAATACTGATCAAACTGGAGTCAACCAGCCAGGCCTTGGCGAGATCGGTCCGTCCTTGCGATATGGCATGCACGAATTGATAAACAGCGTTATAAGGCGTGTTTTCAATTGGGCTGCCCTCCAGCGCGAACTTACCGCCAACCAATCTCAAAACCAGTTTGTAACTGGATGCAGGAGACTCCGGCAGCCGCGACGTGCTCTTCGACGGCTCTTGCTCCGCGACCGCTTTGGATAAGGTAGGCGCGATGGTAACAACCAAGTCTTGCCCGCTAAATCCGATGAAGCCCGAAATATTGGTCATCAAGAAAGGCGGAATGCCGCTCAGCGGCTCGTTGCTTTCATGCCAACCGTCAGCAGTTGCGCGATAACTGCCGAGCCAGAGAGCATTGCCGTCCTGTTTGCCGCCAACACAGATTAGATACTTGTTCTTTGTCTTCTCGGCCGGATTGCCAATCTCCAAGATGCGAGCATCTCTAAGCGTGATGCCGGCAGGCAAAGTCAAAGGCTCAACCCGAGAAACTACAACCGATACCGTCTTGCCCTTTCGGCTGCCTGGTACAGCAGTCACTTTCGTGTCATTCCATTGCACTAGAACAGCCTGACATTGCTGAATGCGCGGGAAAGTCCAAATCCGGGCGGAGGCGGCGGCGACTACTTTCACGCCAAGATCGTTGAGGACAGGATTCTGCTTGATCAAGGAAGCCGGGCTGCTTTTCCCGGCTTGCGGTTTGGCCAGCAACGCCTTTAACGATTTGAAAACATCGCTCCAACTGGCATCAGTGGCATTACCTTTGAAGGATTGGACAGCAGCCGCCAACTCGCTTGAGGCCAGCGACTCCTCGACGGCTACAGCGCCATCAACTGCCGGAGTCGCCTTAGAAGCTGCTGCGGCAGGCTCGGCGGATGGCTTGCCACCTTGAGCAGCCCAAGCGCAGAGTCCTAAATCGGCACCCACCAGACAGGCAGCAAGAGCGAAGGGAAGTAAAGTCGACGAAATCTTCATAAAACCCGCAGAATAACCGGAGATCGCCTTAATTATAAGCGCCCAACCAGATTGGTGAGACTTTGGCTGGTTTCATTCCACACTTTTGTCATGTTCTTCAGGTTAAATATGGAGCCAAAGTAGCAAGCGGAGTGGGAATTCTCCCATGAATCGTTTGACTAAAGAACTAAGTAAGCGTAGATTATTCTTGGCTTATCAAGGGGATTCGCGAACCCTATGTCACCTTTCTACAGACCCTCCAGCTTTTCCGCCAGATTCGGCGCAGACTCGGCCACTCCGGCCACCGGCTCGGTAGAGCTATCACATGCCGGATTGAGCGCCGGCGTTGAAACTCAATTGACCGCGCCAGCCGATATCACGAAAGCACACAACTTCTTTCAGCCGCCGGTCGTTTCGGATGGCGGAGTGCTGGGCGCTCCGGCGCTTGCTCCCGGCGCTGAGTCCGCCGCCATGTCGGTCGCTCCGATAGTGCCCGGTGCCAACGAGCCAATCTCACCGTTGATTCAATTGATTATGCGATTGCCCGGTCATCTGGGCATCATGAACTCCTTTTTTGAAGCACTCGGTCATCTGTTTGCGCCAGATCTCAGCATGTTCGGCTCGCTCGACCCATCTCTATTGGCGCATCAGGCGCATGCCGCTTTCAATTCATTAGCCGGCGCGGCCGGTGAACACTTACCAATCGATCCCTCGCTGTTGCCGACGGATGCCCCAATTTTCCAAGCTAACAGCGGTCAGATGATGTTTGGAATGAATAACGGCGGCTCGGGGCTGGACTCGGTTGCAGGTAAGTTAGGCTCGCCTTCCGGCGAACATATGCTACGCAACCCGCTGGAATGCTCCGGTCAATACAATCCCGGCAACCCGCATTTCGAAGGCGGACAGGCTGGGGACCTAGCGCGCGGCGGTCAGCTCTCAGGCGCCGAGATGTCATCAGCAATGCCAGCCAGCCACCTGGCTGGGCATAGCAGGCTATTTAGCGACAAACTGGGCGGTTTGGGACAAGGCGCTGCAACTTCTTCCAGCGGGACCACTTCATCGCTTCCAAGTTCCTTAAACGTTGGCGCTTCAACATTTCCTCAACAGCTGGATGGGCTACCGGCCGCCGGCCGGCTTGGCGATGGCATCGGCAACGGACTGCGGCAAGGGCTAGGTCCTTCCGGAGCGGTCGGCGACCGGCTCGGAGAGCCCAGGTTAGTCGCATCGGACAATGCTCCCTCCTTCCGGCCGGCAGTCGGAGATGGCAGTTTTGATTCGGCAACTTACACACCGACCGGCAACACAATTGGCTCGGCTATTAACTCGCAAGCGGCCGGGCAAGGACTCAAGGCGACCCAACTTACTTTGCCTGGCGTCAAGCCAGCCGGCGCTCCTAATCATGTGATGGATCACATCGGTCACCAAAGCAAAGTGGGCTCTCATCCTTCCCATAACGGAATGGACGAAATCTCCCATCGCTCTCTGTTGAAGACAGGCAACCATCACACCGGACATGGCGGCGGCGATAGTCACTCCGGACTTGCTCATCACAAACCGGCGCACGGCAAACTTATAAATGAATCGGAGGCAACAAAGGCGAGCGGTACCGAAAGAATTGCTCAAGCCGATGTCGGCAATACGACCGATGCGGCAGCAGCTACAGATGCCGCGCCGACCTCATATACGATTAGAGCGGGAGACTGCCTCTGGAATATCGCCCGCGACCATCTGGGCTCCGGCGCCCGCTGGCAAGAAATCTACAATTTGAATGCCGACCTTCTCGGCAAGAACCCTGACTTGATTCACACCGGCATCGAAATCAAACTTC
>CAZSNX010000284.1:0-6087 GCA_964607945.1 uncultured Candidatus Obscuribacterales bacterium | reverse complement strand
TGTCAGAGCCAGAGAACGCCGCGGACATCGACGGAGTAGCCACCGTGACCCCCGACACTCCGATCTTGCTGCATTACGCAGATTGCGTTCCAATCATAATTTTCGAAAAGGAGTTATCGGCCGTCTGTGTCTTGCACGCCGGCTGGAAGGGCACTGCCGGCGGTATCGCGACCAAAGGTGTCCGCTTACTCAAGCAGGTTCTGGGCACCGAACCATCCAACCTGGTTGCAGCAGTCGGACCAGCGATTGGACCTTGCTGCTATCCGGTCGGCGACGACGTGGCACAAAAGCTGAAGGACTCCGTGCAAAGTGCAGACGGGCTGATCGGCAGCGAGCAAGGCAGGCCGCATCCTGATCTCAAAGCAATCAATGCCATGCAATTGCTCGAAGCCGGGGTTTCCGCTGTCGACGTCAGCGCTTATTGCACCGCCTGCCGTCCCGACCTGTTCTACTCCCACCGCCAGTCGGCAGGGAAGACCGGAAGGCAGGGAGCGATCGCCGGTATCCGTGCAGGCAACTCAGACTAGTCCGGAAGAAAGTTGTACGAAGCTCGGATTTGTGTTCACAATAGAGTAGAGAAGGAAGACGGCTTGGAGCAGCTAATTGGGTGATTAAGCCGAGACCGAAAAAGGTAAGCCAACCAGCTCTCGCCCTTTACCTGGCGGTCTCATTTGTGTGCGCACCGCTCCAGCTACAAGCGGCTCCAACCGAGACAAGCAAGAACGCCGCCGGCGGCTCGAAAGTACGGGCAGCTGCCGACAACATCAAGTCCGCAGCTGCGACCGGCTTGTCCGGAAAGGGTAGTACTACTAAAAGCCAGGCAACGGCAAGTGTCTCTAAAAAGCAGCCCTTACCGCATCTGCAAATGCAACAGCCTAAGATAGCACCGACTCTGCCGCCACCGTCTCCCGAACCAAAAGGCGCCGGATCAGCTGCCAGCGGAGCTGGAAAAGGCTCGCCTACCGGCGCGCAAGACGCTTATCCGGTGATCGGACAATTGGAGACGATTACCTTCGGAGCAACGCGCACAAATCTGCCTATATCGCAGAGGCTGAGCGAACTCGAGCTTGCTATCTACCACCAAGCCTACGGACATCTGTCGTTGAACGAGCGCAGCCAGAGGCTGCAAGACACCTTGCTCGGGCCGGCGGTAGATCCGGACAGCCGGCAGAGTTCTTCACCAGGCAATAGCCTGCGGGCTCCGCGCTTCGACTTCGAGCCGGCCCAGACGCCACCGCCCATGCCGACTCAATCAGGAGCTGAACAGCCCGGAATTGATTCCAGAACACTCGAGACTTGGCAGCAACCATTCTTTCAGCAGACCGTTCCAAGAGAGCAGCTCGAGCGTTTCGCGCTGGAACTGGTAAATCAGGAGCGCCAACAAAACGGACTTTCGCAATTGGAATGGGACGATGTATCACATCGAGTTGCCACGTCACTGATCGACGATCTCTGCCAGCGCGACACTGTTTCTCATCTCAATAAGTCGGGCTTAAATCCGGATGTTCGCTACACTCAAGCCGGCGGCAACGACGCCTTGTCCGAAAGCTTGGTCAGCATTGGCGGGGCAGCTGGACGCAAGCTCAACAGAGCGCTTGTGGCTCGCTCTGTCGAGCTCTTAAAGAGCCATCAGGATGACCGTGATGCTCTCTTTTCGCCGGATGCAACGCATTTTGCCTACAGCCTCAACATCGCCGGACAGAAAGATAAGGCTATCTGTTGCGCGGAGATAGTAACCAAGCATGCAAATTTGCATCCAATTCCAGATATTGTCGAAGTCGGGCAAAAGATCGAAGTGAAAGGAGTCCTCCTCGAGCCCTACAAGTTTCAAAAGGTGACGATCGCCTGGGAAGGCGGTCCACCCATCAGTGCCGGCGCTGATGGGACAGCAGAGGAAGTACAACAGGATGAAGCGATGCCTTACTTTCCACCGCTGGACTATGTAGCTTTCGCTTCCAAAGCTGAGCACGACCGCGAGAAGTTAATCGCCTTCTTAAAGACAGCCGGCGTGGTAGCAGCTATTGCCGGTGGAATGTTTATGCCGCCGGTGGCACTGGCGGCCCCATTGATTGCTATGTCGCCGACCAATACCGAACCAAAGGCGGCTGCTGATGTTCCGGTCAAGGGGGGCATCAAAATCAATGGCGCGATGTTCTCCGGCGTCGTACCGCTCAGTCACCAAGGAAAGGAAGGATTGTATTACTTGACGATTTGGGCTGCCACCGGCGATTTATCCCATCCAGTCCCAATCAGTCGCCGAACAATCAGTGTGCGATCACAAAATACACAGACACTTTCATCCCAGCCGAATGAGGAAGAGGGGAAATCCGCCAAGAAGGCTCGCAAAAGGTCACCCCGAGTGATTGAGAAGGTTGAAGGAGAAGAGCTGCCTGATGCGGCATCCGCTCCCGGATCGTAGAATCATATTTAGCACCGGGTCATGCGGGAGCAATTGCGGAAAACCTAATGAAACTAGTTGCCAATACTCTCGCCCGCTTGTCAGCCGGTCTTTTGGTGCTGGCCCTGTCGACGGCTCAACTTCCGGCTCAATCGGCAGGCTGTAACTGCAAAGCCAAAGATAGCGCTGACGTCTTCAAGGGGCTGTTAGCCCAGGGACCATCCTCCTTCTATAATTCTCAACCGACAGCGATGCAAGCGGGCGCTCAAGGTGGATTGATTCAAGGGGGCATCGAGCAGGAAGGCGGTCCGCTCAATATATTGATCTTGATAGACGCCTCTTACAGTATGAAAGAGACAATGGGCGGCGGCGAACGAGAACCTAAAATGACTTCGGCCAAGAGAGTGCTGGAGATCGCTCTGGCGAGAATCCCGCCGGACGTCAATCTTGGACTGAGAGTGTTCGGTCAATCATTTTCCGGCAGCCCGGAAATAGATTGCCAGCAATCGGCGCTTTTAGTGCCGATTGGCAACGGTAATCGGCGGTCGATTGTCGAGCAGGTACGGCACCTCCGCCCTTACGGATTAACCCCGCTTACATACGCCCTCATGCAGGCCGAGCGCGATTTAAGAAGAGTACAAGGGCAAAAGACCGTCATCTTGATCTCCGATGGCGCAGAGACTTGTGGCGGAGACCCCTGTGAGTACATCGCCCGATTGCGGGCATTGGGGGTAAAGATCAAGATAGAGATAGTAAGTTTGGGGCTGAAGCGTGAAAAGGATGCGCGAGCTCAGCTCAATTGCATTGCCGAAAAATCAGGCGGGAAGTACTACGACGCCAATACTGCAGCAGAGTTGGTCGACAGCATTGGCCGCATGGTATCGAGCGCGATCTCTGGGCGAGTAATCACCAAAACGAAGCAGCCCGTGACTAATATCGAGACCGACCCTGAAGCAATCAACAACAGTATCTCTCAACCAGCTACCAACGGCGGTCCTTTGCCGATGCCGGTGCCGGTGGTTCCCAGCCGCTAAAGATTTAAGTATTCAGCCAGCAGAGGGTGGGAATTGGGGCGGCTCTGGCAGCCGCCAGTCGCAAGCTTTTAGAATTCTGCATTTGGAGACCGGTGGCAGGGCAGCTACGAGAGCCGCCCTTCTTCCTTTGACCTTCAAGAGGAAATCTACGCATGCTTTAGGACATTGCTAGTGCTGTCCTTACGCTTACCTGAAGACAAAGGCCAACGCCATGCGGCAAGTATGGGCGAGATGGCAAGCGCACTATGCCTGGTGCCTCGCTTCAGCAAGATTGAGCAAAGGTTGAACTTAACTCGGCAGCTTACTCAAATTGCTGAGGACGCATGCTGACAGTGATTTTGGCAGCCGTATCCTTGGCCATGCGATCCGCCAGCGAAGTGTACTGATTGGTGACCGCCAATGGATATACACCCAGAGCAATAATGAATACCGAGAAGGATGCTGCCACCACCATCTCATATGGCTTCATATCGCTCAGATGTCCTGACCATTTAGGCAGTTCCGGTCCGTAGAACAATCGCTTCAGCAGCCATAGCATATAGCCGGCACTTAAAATCACACCGGTTGCAGCAAGCACGATCGCGCCATGAACGAAGTCGGCTTGAGTAATAGCGAAGGGGAAGGTCATAACATTGAGCGACGCGGCGATCGGCGATGTAAATGTTCCATAGAAAACGATCGCTTCGGCAACGAATCCGGACAAGGCCGGTAATCCGAGATTAGCCAGCGCAGCCAACATCCAGAAATAAAATATCGACGGCATCTGTTTTGCCAAGCCACCGCCAAGCTCGGCAATCTGACGAGTATGGCAACGGTCATAGACAGTTCCGACCATGAAGAACAGTAAGGCCGAAATGAAGCCGTGGCTGATCATTTGGAAGATCGCGCCATTCAACCCGGCGGCCGACAGTGAGCCCAGGCCGAGCGTGACGAATCCCATATGGCTGACGCTCGAGAATGCAATCACGCGCTTCATGTCTTCTTGAACCAGGCAAGCGATGGCCGCCCAAACAATATTGAATGCACCCAAGATCATGAGCGGCACTCCCAACACTGTAAGCGCATCAGGAAAGAATCCCATACAGATTCTGACGAGACCGTATGAACCCATCTTGAGCAGCAATCCGGCCAGGATCATTGAGATCGGCGTAGGCGCCTCGACGTGAGCATCAGGCAACCAGGTATGAAACGGGAAAGACGGCAACTTGATCAGGAATGCAATCATGAATCCCAAACAGGCGACCAACTGCACGCTGGGCGTCAAGATTGGGCTGAAAGTAGCCAACTTGACCATATCGAATGTTTGATATTGAGACCCGGACAGCCCCAACTGATAATAAAGGTAGAGCAGTCCACCGAGCATGAAGATGCCACCGAAGAAGGTGTAGATCAGAAACTTCATGGCGGCATAATCGCGCCTGGGCCCTCCCCAGATAGCGATCAAGAAATACATTGGAATCAACTCTAATTCGTAGAGCACGAAAAACTGCACCAGATCGAGCGATATGAAAACACCGGTGATCGAAGCAGTCAGCAGCATAACCATGCTGTAGTAAAGTCTCGATCTTGTTTTGCCGATATGCTCGCTGGCAATAATTGCCAACAATGTGACGATGCTTGTAAGCATCACCAGGCAGAAGCTAAAACCATCAACTCCGACGTGATACTCGACCGGCAGCGGCCAGCTAATCCAGTTAACCTTTTCGACCAGCTGCATCTCAAGATTGTCCGGATGAATACTCTTACCGATCACGGCACTGACAAGCACCATCAATCCGGCCAGAAGTATCGATGTAGTTCTCGACCACTGCTCCGGAAGAAAGACGATCAAAAGAATTCCGGCTAATGGGATGAGCAGCAAAATAGTCAAGAGATGCTGTGGATCCACGGGTTAACTCCAAAATCGGTAAGTCTCAAAAGACACATTGTAATGCCACTTTAGTATTTCAATTTAGAGGTAACTGCTACCGGTAATTGAAGATTTATTGAAACGAAGAATATTTTTAGAACTGCCGGCATAAGGATTTCCGCTGCCGGCGACTAATTAGCCCATCACAGAGCGACGCCGTCCTTGTATATTGTGTAAGCATTGAATTTACTATGCGGTCTTTGCCGCGGTCCTGGAGAACCAGCCTTGAACTTATCCGCCGAAACGACGAACGCGATACTCGCAATGTCACCAATGATCGTTGCTGCACCGTTCATAGCGGGCACCTTGATTATTCTGGGAGCTCGATTCAGTAAGACCTTGTCAATGCTACTTTCGGTCGGCGCTGTTTTCTACGGATTCATTCATTCGTTGTTGATCTTGGAGGGGATGCGGCAGAACCCTTCAATCGCTCACATTCAATTCAATTGGGATTGGTTCCAGTCGTCAAGCTTCAACCTTTCTATGGGAGTGATGGTCGATCACCTGGCGGCAATTATGTTGATTGTGGTCACGACCATCAGCCTTTTGGTACAGGTATATACACACGGCTATATGCGGGAAGATGCAGGGTATTCACGCTTTTACTCCTACCTGTCGCTTTTCACCGGCTCGATGTTGGGATTGGTGGTTTCGACCAATTTATTTGAAAGTTATTTCTTCTGGGAATTGGTCGGCGTCTGCAGTTATTTCCTGATCGGATTCTGGTGGCACAAGAACACTGCGGC
>CAZSNX010000283.1:0-6094 GCA_964607945.1 uncultured Candidatus Obscuribacterales bacterium | reverse complement strand
TAAAGATAATCAGCATTGGTCTCATCCAAATGAATAGCGGTTTCCAACTCCTTCAAGGCACTAACGTTTGATCCGAGCCGAAACAGTTCCAGTGCTCTCCGGTATTGCGGGCTGGAATTGCCGAGCACAAGCGAACTTGTGCGATCGCCCAGTCTCTCGCAAACGATTAGTCTGTCATCGACTAGCAAGTCCTGCTGATTAGCAATCACGGCAGTAGATAGGTTCGGCAGAGTTGGAGCAGCGGAGCTGACCGGTAGATTCTGCTCGGACCGGCGGATAGCTTGGCCTAGATTGTAATGAACTTGCGCATTCAACGGCTCGATTTGAAGCGCCGCCTCAAAATCCGCGATCGCTAACCCCTGCTCGTTTATCCTGAAGTATGCCAAGCCCCTGTTTAGATAATACGAAGCTCGATTGCAATCGAGCTTGATCGCCTCATTGAGATTTCGGATTGCACTTTTCTCTTGGTTGAGTTTGAGATGAACCAACCCTCGTGCATTATAGGCACAGGCATTGTTCGGGTCGAGTTCTAAGGCGATGGAGAGATCTCGCAAGGCATTAATGCAATCCCCGAGCCTGTCATAAATCAGAGCCCTACAAAGAAAAGCCTTTGAGTTCGTTGGACTGATCTGAATCGCCCGATTGGCATCATTCATCGCGCGAGAAAGATCACTGACCTGCATGAATGCATATGATCTACAGACAAGGCTTTCGAAACAATCGCTACTAGCATGTTCTAAGCTGGAGGAAAAGTCCTCGATCGCTCGTCGATACTGTCCAAGATCGGACCAATCCATCCCGCGCACACTCAACGCGAACTCGGCGTGCGAATCCTTTCCTATTACGAAATTCATTTCGCTGACTGAATCCTGGAGTCGGCCCAATCGTCTAAGAACAATGCCACGTTGCAAGTGAGCAGCCAATGAATTTGGCTCCAATCGGATTACTTGCTCAAACTCATCGAGCGCTTCCTTATCTCGATTCAATCTATGAAGTAGCAAGCCTCTAGAAAGACTGGCCAGATAGAAGGTTGGGTCAAGCGATAGAGCAGTATTGAAATCAGCCAATGCTCTGGCATGCTCACCGCTCTCAGTAAGAGCTGTCCCGCGAGCGTGGAAAAAGTCGGCATGCGGACCGCCACATTCAATCGCCTTGGTAAAGCATTCTATCGCCTTGATGTTCTGTCCCTTCTTGAGATAAATCAGTCCTAACCCGTCATGCCCTTCTGCAAATCCAACATCAATTACAACTGACCTATAGAAACTTGCCCAGGCAGCTTCCAGCTGTCCAAGCTGGGACAACGAAAGCCCTCTTGCGTAATAGGCAAGTAAACACTCTGGATTCTGCTCGATTGCTTTGTCAAAATCTCTAACAGCTCGTAAGTATCTCCCCTCGAAGAGATAGCATAGTCCCCGGTTGTAGTAAGCGGAGTCAGCATGCAGCGGGCGGAGGCGAATGGCAGTCGAGAGATCCTTGCGCGCAAGTTGGTAACTGTGTAAAGAGCTGTAGGAGACGCCTCTCCCCTCATATGCAACGGCATTGTCGATGTCGAGTATGATTGCCGCGTTGTAGTCCTCGATTGCAGCCGCATAGTCCGCCTGCATAAATTTCGTGTGAGCGCACGCAAGTAATACTTCCGCCGAATCAGGTCGAATCTTTAGCGCCCGTGTATAAGCAGCTAGCGCTTCCGCGTATAACCCCTGCTGCTTGTAGGTAACTGCCAAGCTTAGTTGATATTCCAAAGAGTCAAGTGCAGGTTCAACCACTGGCTCAGTCTGACTCTCTGCCTGTATGTCTGTGAGCGCCTGCTTTCTGTCCGACTCCAGAGACGATTCAGCAGCGCTGGCTGCCCGCTCGATTGAATCTCGGGTAGACGAAATCTGCTGCTCTGCCGGTAGCAAATCACCGAGATTACCGCATTTACTCTTCTTAGCCATCGACGCTGCTACCTTACTGAGAAAAACTTGGTGCTCGACTCCCGTCCATCAGAACCTGCCTCCGACCGTAAGCAGTGCCCAAGCAACTGCCGATTTCCGACTTTCGCAGCCCCTGAAACCGAGCCTACCGGTCTGAGTTAAATGCGCCATCAACTAATTTAGTGATCTGGCCGGCGCGAAAGGATGATCTTGCTCAAAGTAGCCCAAGACGAAACAAGATAGCTGGACTCAGGGCAGTTTCACGCCGCTAGTCCGCAGAGCACCACCATCGAACAACAAGGTGCGAACTCCGGACAGCGCTTAGTTATCCGGATCAAACAGCGACTAGTAATCAGTTCGGGTATCTAAATCACGCGAACCGTGGATGTTTAAATCAGTCCGGCAGAATAAGATCAAATTGCCAACGCCGCTGGTGCCAAGGAGCAATGTCGATGAAAAGATTGGCGCGAGGGTCTGCACTTGTCGATGTCCCGCTTTCACTTTGGATCTTAATGCTGGGTCTGGCTCTACCACTCGTCGATCTTGCCACAACATCCTTGCGAGTCGTGCTTCTCCAGTCAATTGCCAGAGACGCAGCAATGGTCGCCAGTCGATGTAAGACCTTCTCGAAGAGCAGCTCTGAGCAGTCTCAATCAGCTGTCCAGGCAGCTTCCGACATAGCAGCCGCACGGGCAGCCAAATTAAACGGCGTCACCTTAACAAGCGTCAACACATACATAGTAGTAACAAATTTGATCGATCGTACAAGCGTTCAGCAATCGACACCGCTAAGCCAACCAGCTGACACAGATCTATATGTTTACAGCATACGAACCATTGTAGTCGGCCAGGTCAGCCCCCTCATTACTCTCGACGGTTGCCTGTTTGGGAAGGTCCCTGGTCTGACTGGACCTGTAAAGATTTCCGTCTCCACCCAAACCTTTTGTGAATTCCCCCAAGGACTTACTCAATAGACAGGAACTAATCGGCATGCAACTTAGACTAAATCCAAGAAACACTAGCGCGCAGGCACTAATCACACTTGGTTTGCTACTGGCGATGTTGGTTATCGCACCAATCGGGTTTCTGGCATTCGAAGCGGCACGCATGTACATAGCCAGCGAGCAGCTCCGGTCCGCTTGCGATTCCGCCGCACTAGCCGGAGCAGCAACGCTGGCAAGTAGCGACAGCATGGATCCAAACGAAACGCACGAGTCAGCCGTTCAAACCGCACTCAACACCTTTAGGCACAACACGATACTTGGTATTCCAATGGATGCCGCTTCACTTTCCGGTGACGGCGATGCAATTCCAACAATTGGCCAATCATGCCTTTACATTGAGTTCCTGGATCCCAAGAACAACAATCAACCTGTTTCACAGGGCGATCCCAAAGGCAAAATCTTACGCCTGACCACAACCTTCAATGCACCGACCGCCCTTGTCGCATATCTGGGCTTGGGGCCTGTGCCATTGCGTGCCATCAGTCATGGTGGCGTACCAGATCTGGATCTCGTACTCTGTTTCGATCTGTCCGGCTCAATGGATGATCAAAGCGTGGTAACTTTCGTTAGACGCCAATGGAATACAAATCAAAACAAGATAGATTACATTATCCCACCGACTAGCGGAGGTCCCAGAAGTTCAGCCCAGGGCAAGCTTTACGACTTAATCGGTCCGCCAGCGACCGGCACCCGCGTCAATGGGCTCTATCCCCAATATCTTTCAACTTCCAATCAAAGTGGCGTCCGATGGCCACTCAACTTCAGTGAGAAATCAGGCGCGAGTGGAAGTGCGCGCGGACTTCGCGGTTCAGCCAATACCGGCTCTCCGCCAGGCAATTGTCCACCACTTCACTCAGGCACAGGTAATCAGTACACATACACGGATCTGGTCGTGAACATAGACGGCAAGCAATCCTTCGGCGGTATTACTATCAACGGTTATTCCTTTCCAAATGTTGCATCACTTGTGGAAGCGTCACGGGGAAATCTGGAAAACTATTCAGTCTTCAGCACCAGCAAAGCCGAGACCGCACTGCCCGGACTTGTTCCGCGCGCAGGCTATCAAGCACAATACTGGGCCATGTGCAGGTCACAGCTCCACCCTATAAGTGATGCACAATCAGCTGCCGATGACTTTCTAACAGTCATGAACACTAATACGAATGCTCATTTTGGACTGGTTACCTTTTCTGACAATGCTGGCCGCTCGGCAAGCGATACTTACACTGCATACAATGTCGACAGCAACTATTCGCAGGCTGGACAGTCGCAGTTTGCCATCCCGCAGATTTTTCTCGACAAAGCAGTAGATGCCAACCCCAATTTAGACAGCATCGCCACCGCCCTACCGGCAACTGTGGCTACCACCAGCACCAATATCGGTGATGCGGTCCTACAAGCAGTACGTCAGTTGCAAAACAACTCCCGTTCTGGCGCGAAGAAAGCAATCATACTCTTTACTGATGGCGAGCCGACGGTCGGCACTCCACTCTCGTCCGATCCTTGGACAAATGCTCGCAAAGCCGCAGTTGAAGCGAAGAAAGCCGGTATTCCGATCTATACGATTGGACTCGCTCAGAATCAAGAGATCATTCCGTCGGAGATCAACTTGCTAAATGACACCAATCCTTCTACTACCAGTGGTGGCTTGGCCGCAATCGCCGGAAACGGTGGTCGATTCTTTCTGGTCACCGACGTAAGCAATCTTCGTGCAACCTTCGAGAACATTGCAAGACAGTTGGTTCAGTTAGTTCCGTGACAATCACTCAATTGCAGGAAGAAAAACAGATGACTGAAGTCGCAAAAATTCTGCCAATTCGATCTGCTGCCAACCTAAGACATGCATTGAATTCCCATCGTGCGTCTACAGATAGCGAACAGTCCGAACACAGCATAGATCAGCATCGGATCGGCCAGACGATGATCGAACTGGCATCCATAATGGTTTGCATGGTGCCACTAATGTTACTGGCACTAGACATCTCACTTCTCACCTTAGCGGCAGCAGTCAACGACCATGCCTGTCGCGATGCAGCACGTGCGGCCGCACAAACAAAAGACTACACGGCGGGCTTGTCAGCAGCCAGAGCGATAGTCAGCTCATATCCCTCCAATAGTTTCATCTTGACCAAGCCTACCGTCCTCACCAACAGCTTCGTCTACGAAGACTTTGGCGGCAATCCACCCGACAACGAA
The DNA here is from genome assembly GCA_964607945.1 of uncultured Candidatus Obscuribacterales bacterium. Lineage (GTDB taxonomy): Bacteria > Cyanobacteriota > Vampirovibrionia > Obscuribacterales > Obscuribacteraceae > JAGVKB01. The sequence continues at coordinate 978 of CAZSNX010000283.1, read as the reverse complement.
TCACCGTATGTATCCGTGACAACCGAAATGAAGGTAAAAATTCCAGCACCGATTTTCTTCTTCGGAGCTAAATTTAGCAAGGACGGCTACCTTAAGCTCAATAGAAGCTATCTCTTTCCAATCGTAAAGTGCGAACTCAATCTGCCGTAGCACTTACTTTCGATTCAAGATCGCGTAAACATTGGAGTAATCGTCTGTCCAAACGCCAACCGTTTTACTACCTCTTGCCGGCTCGATAGTCAGCTCGGGAAAGAACTTTTGTTCCACTTCTGAAAGTTCTGCCTGACACGCTCTTGAAATGGCAACATATCTCCCGTTTGGACTGCGAATGTACTGGGCAATCAATCCTAATTGCTCGGAGACATTTGCCAGAACCGGCTCCAGATTTACGAACTTGTTGGAAATGTGCACCAACAAGATACCGTCGGGAGCAAGATGATTCAGGTAGATGTTTACTGCTTCCTTCGTAAGCAAGTGAACCGGAATAGCGTCCCCGTTGAAAGCGTCGACTAGCATATAGTCGAAGTTCTGAGGCGTCTGCGCAGACAGAGTCACTCGGGCATCACCGTCCAAGATGCTGACAGAACCGCGGCAATTGCTCAAATATGAGAAGTACCTCTGAGCAGCCTCCTTCACCTTCGGATCGATTTCATAGAAAACAACGCTATCAGCGGGATTCGCATAAGCAGCCATAGTGCCTGCACCCAGTCCGATTAGCCCATATTTCAGCCGGCAGCCCGGATGCTTCTTTCGCCAGAAATCATCAATCAAACCGGCACCGGAGCTACGTGCATAGTACTGAGTCGGAATGAATCGAAGAGCTTTGTCGCTGTATTGCGAACCATGAATGATGTCTCCGTTGACCAGCGCAATTCTGTCTGCATCGCTGATGACAGATAGACAACCGTAAAAGTTTCTCTTCTGCCAGACCGTCACTTTCCCGGGTTTCAACAAGAAAGTTAGATCCAACAATGCCAG
>CAZSNX010000282.1:0-6114 GCA_964607945.1 uncultured Candidatus Obscuribacterales bacterium | reverse complement strand
GCGTTGTCGCCCGTTGTCAATCTACGGCAAATCGAAATTGGCAGGCGAAAAGGCCGTTCAGCGTTATTTGCAAAGATTTTTCGTAGTCAGAACAAGCTGGCTCTATGGTCCTCACGGACGCAATTTTGTAAATACGATTCTGGACATGTCCAGACAACGCAAACCGATTCGAGTGGTCTCAGATCAAATCGGTACGCCGACCTGCACTCTCAGCTTGTCCGAGTGCATCGCCGATTTAATTGCCAGCGAGCGTTGGGGTGTTTACCACGCCACCGATGGTGGGGTCACAAACTGGTACGAATTTGCCCGAGAAATTCTGCGCGGTACAAACGCTGAAGTAGAGCCGATCGCTACCAAGGACTTTCCTCGCCCGGCCACCCGTCCGAAGTACTCCGTACTCGACAAGACAACATTGATTCATACAATCGGGCGCGAAGTAATCCCCTGGGAAGAGTCGCTGAGAGGCTATCTCGAGTTGATGGCCACCAGCCAGCCTGTCTGAGAATTCGCTGAAAGGCAGCTCACATCGGCGCTAATGGCTGCTCAGCATGTTATTCTAGTGAACGCTTTCGTTATAGGCGACGGCAGCACAGCCGTTGCAAAGAGTTTAATTGAGGCGCTCTAATGTTGAAACCTTTGACCCAGGAAGCAATCGGCAGCGACTATTGCAGCGAGCTTTCCGTTCAGGATTATTCCAAGAAGCAATCTATCGAGGGAGTTCAGTTAATCAATCTGAACCTCTTCCTAGATGATGGCGGCTCCCTTGCCGAAATTGTCCGATTCGACGATCAAGGCAATCTCCAACTGATTCCGGAGTTCAAAGTCAAACAAAGCACTTTCTCTCAAATCATGCCTGGAGTAATCAAGGCATTTCACCTGCATTACAACCAGGAAGACGTTTGGTTCTGCATGCCCTACGATCGCCTCTTGATCGGTCTCTTCGACGCTCGCAAGGACTCTCCGACTTATCAGCAGTCTATGCGCTTCGTAATGGGCGCCGGGCGCGCGCAGATTCTATATATACCGCGTGGTGTCGCTCACGGCATGGCAAATGTGTGGCAGAACACCTCCAACATGATTTACTTTGTCAATCAGTGCTTCAATCCCAACAGCCCAGACGAGCATCGTTTGCCCTGGAACATACTGGGAGACGATTTCTGGGAAATTCGTAAGGGTTAAGCCGGCAACATGCTTCGTCCCAACCAAGCTCTCGTTCTGCGGGACGAGGCGTCTTTTGATTGACAAGCCTGATATGCGCTTCAGGATCTATCTCGGATTTACTGTCAGCATGGACTTTTCATGAGGCATCAAGCGCCGCTCCAGCCGATCGGCCAGAGTTGTTGAGAGGAAGCGACATAATGCTTTGAGGGTCCCGGGTTGCTATTTAACAGTCTCCAGTATCTGTTGTTTCTGCCGGCGGTGTTCGTTCTGTTCTGGCTCGCCCCCGCAAAGTTGCGAGTGCCACTGCTGCTGGTGGCAAGCTACGTTTTCTACATGTCCTGGCGGCCGGAGTATGGGCTGCTGATCTTTGGGCTGACTCTGAGCAACTTTCTGCTTGTCCCGTTGATATCGAAAGCTCGCTCGCAACCGGAAAGAAAGTCATGGCTAGCCTTGGTTATAACCGGCAATCTTCTGACTCTAGGCGTATTCAAGTACGCGCAATTCGCGCTCGATTTAACCAAGAGCGCAACCCATCTCTGCAAAATCTCCTGGAATGAACCGACCTTAAGCATCATATTGCCGCTAGGAATCTCCTTTTTCGTGTTCGAGTTCATTCATTATGCAATCGATGTTTACAGAGGTAAACCAACTGTAGGCTCTCTGCCGGACTTCATGCTTTTCGCATCGTTCTTTCCCACGCAAATAGCCGGACCGATTAAGCGATACATGGACTTCATTCCGCAGTTGGCAGTGAAGGCGACACTGAAGTGGGACTACATCGACGAGGGCATTCAACTGATCCTGCTTGGGCTCGTAAAAAAGGTGCTGATTGCCGACCAGTTGGCATTGGTCGTCCAATGCGGATTCGGCAACGTTCACAACTTCTCCGGATTGGATCTCTGGCTGGTAGCCTACGCATTCGCCTTTCAGATCTTCTACGACTTTTCCGGTTACACCGATATCGCCCGCGGGTCGGCACTGCTATTTGGGTACAAAGTCCCGATTAACTTCAATCTGCCCTACCTGGCCGCCAACGTCTCGGACTTCTGGCATCGTTGGCACATTAGCCTGTCTACCTGGCTGCGCGATTACCTTTACATACCGATGGGTGGATCGCGCTGCGGCCGGTTGTTCAATTATCGCAACCTGTTTTTGACAATGACGTTGGGCGGACTTTGGCATGGAGCCTCACTGCATTTCCTGATTTGGGGAGCCTATCAAGGGTTGCTGCTGATCCTGCACAAGGAATACTTACGTGCACTCGACTTCGCCGGTGTCAGCAAACGTATTTTGGCTTCAAAGCTCTACCATGCCGTCTCAATCTTCTTTACGTTTCAGCTGGTCTGCGTCGGCTGGGTGCTTTTCCGCGCCGATGATTTGAGAATAGCAACCCGCATACTTCAAAAAATGTTCCTCAAAGCACCATTAGAACTTCTGCATTTTGGCAGTGCAAAATTAACGGTATTGCACATAAGCGATCCGCTCATCTTTCCGGCGTTGTTGCTGATCTTGCCGGTTCTCATAGTCGCCCAACCGGTGGTTGGCTGGCTCAACGGTAAATCGTTCTACTTAAACCCACCCTTGCCGATCAAAGTTGTCTGCATGCTGGCGTTGCTCTGCCTGTTGGTTATTTATAGCAGCGACAGCTCACCTAAGTTTATCTACTTCCAGTTTTAGAGCCGCGACTGAATCATGCAATCAACAGCACAAAATAGATTTAGATGGCTAAGAAGTCCGGTTGTTTGGACCGCTGCAATCTTCGTCGCATTGAATGCCCTGCTTCCACACTGCCGCGCGTTGCAGTTCGATCCGTACCGATTTCCATATAAGGGCTGGTCCTGGTGGTTGATGGACGATCTCAAACGAAGCCGGGAAGTCCATCACACAGCCATCATGGGCTCCTCATTGATAGTCACCGCCAATTCGGGCGTGGAAGCAAATCATTTAGGACATGCGGTAAATCTGACCAGCTACCATAAAGCCGCTTATCTGGACAGCTTGCTTGCAGGCAAATTTGGTGGCACTTTCAACACTTTCAATCTAGCGGCCCCCGGTCTGATGGCCAGCGACGCGTACCTGTCGCTCAAAACTTTGCTGGAATCAGGACAGCATCCCGATGTGCTTATTTACGCAGTAGCACCGAGAGATTTTGTCGATAGTTCTGTAAAGTGTCCAGCCGACACGGATGTCTTCAAATATCTAAGACGGCTTACAAAAATCGATGAAATTGCAGATGCAACATTCCGCTCGCCGCAAGAGAAGTTTGATTGGCTGCTGCAAAAGAACATTTACTTGTACGCCGCAGCGCTCGACTATCAACTAGCTGCAGCCGATGCCTGCCAACAACTCCTGAGCTGCATACTGCCTCGCCAGGCGACCCAGCCGGCTCTGAGCCTCAATGAGATGGAGATCCTGCTGCCCAAGTTCAAGCTCGCTGCCACTCATCCGGAGCGCTCCAACATCAAACCAACCGACAGACAGGTAGTGGCCAAGGAGTTTTTCGACAATCGCGGTGAGTATTTGGAAAGATACCAGTGGCCAAACAATTACGAACTCGAAGTCACCTTTCTCGAACGCATTATTACCCTTTGCAAACAACAACAAATCCAACTGGTTCTTGTAAACATGCCAATCTTGCCAGCCAACACGGTGCTGTTACCGAAAGGCTTCTACCCTAGCTACCAGAGACAATTGAAAGAAATTGCCAATCGGGAAGGCATCACCTTTCTGGACTACAATAGCCCGCTTACTTTCGACCAATCTGACTTTCACGACCCGGTGCATCTGAATGCATTCGGTGGGCAGAAGTTCTTCCAAAGACTAGTCGACTCATTGGCACAAAACACAACTGTTGGAAAATCGCTAGCGACAGCCGGCAAGAACGAAGGCAAGGCGCTAGCCGGTACAAACGCGCTGCCCTATTAAGTTGTGACGTCGAAACTACTTTCCTTCGACATTCTTGAGAGTGAGTATTTCACGCTGTCCCAGCGTAAGCGCGCTCCAATATGTCCGCTTCGATACAACCTCATAATTTGGCACCGGCGAGAAGCTGACGATGTACTCCTCTCCCGAGATCGGCCACCAGCGCCACTGATCGCGCGGTGGCTTCCCCCGATGCAAAATGGCGTAGCTGCCCTGAGACACGGCCAAGTATTCATTGAGCTGAGGATTGCGTAAGTAATCATATTCAGAACCACCGTCTATGACACTAGCGGAAACCCCCGCCGCTTCCAAACGCGCCAATTCCGCCCATCGCGCTCTGTTCCAAGCCATATAATCTTGCTGAGCAAAACTAGAATACACTCCCAAAGCCAATAACAACGGCACTACGAACAGCGCCGAATTGCGCACTCGCAGGTAGCGCGCCGAAACAGCAAGAGCTAGAATTGCCGGCGGCAGCGCCATCACGTAATAGCGATCGAGATCCCAGACCGTCGTCTGCAAAACAACAAAACTGATTGCCACCACGCCGGAAAGATAACAGACAGTCCGGCTAAGATCGGCACTTGCGCATCGCCCGCTTTTCGCAGCCCTAAACAGTCGAGCTCCGGCGAACGCCGCTCCGGCTCCAATCGCCAGTATGAAGAGCCAACCGGCAGCGGCGGACAGGTCCGTAAGCAATACCCTCCACTTATCGGGAAGATTGGGACAGTTAACTCCCATAATCGTATGCGCGCCCAACTCCGGCAACCGAAGCAAGTTTTGGTTGAACGGCATCAATGAATGATTGACGAACACTAGACTTATCCATACAGCCGTTACCGCTGCGGTGGCAAAAACATACCAGAATGCGTTCACCCTTTGCCGTCCGCTGAGTTTTACCAGCAAAGGAATAAATGCCGGCAGCAATGGCAAGGAAAAAAGTCCCAAGTAAAACGAGGATTTCCCCGCCTGAATCAAAAGCCTGGGAAGAACCTTCATTGGCGCTCGCACCAATCCGACCAGCAGGTTGCTAAACTCAGAGCGATACCATCCGAAATTCGAGTTGTTGAGATTCATCTGCGCCATCGCTTTATCTACACAGAAGAAGGCGAGCAAAGGCAAACCCACGGTGAGCGCAGTTGACAACAAAAATGGTTTCCCACGGCGTATCTGCACAAGCGCTGCAAGCAGATTTAACCCGACAAACACGACAGCAGTTTGCCTGGTTGCTATCGCTAGCATCAAACAGGCAGCCGCCAGCAGCAGATCCCACCAGCGAGATGTCTTCAGGCTGCGGACCGTAAACAGCAGGTAAAGATTGATCCAGGCAGTGGCAGCCACATCGGTCATATTCGAGAAGGTCAGATTCAGCCAAATCGGGTTGACTGCAAGTATCATCGAACCGGCAGAACTGACTGCCCGATGGACTCCAAGCTCCCGCAAGGTGAAAAAGAGCGCCAGGCATGCAACGAAACTGCAAACGAAGTTTTGCAGGCGCAAGACTTCATGTGAGAATCCAAACAGATAACTGGTAGCAGCACCGGCTGCAATATGAGCGAAACAGGCGGCCGAGCAACCGGCCAGCCTGAGCTTTCCGGTTTCCAAAAAAGCTTTTACGGCGGCACTGTAGAGCCAATCATCGTTGAGTGGGAAGTTGCCTGCTGTCGAGACAAAGAAAAGGTTCCAAAGATAGTACGAAAAGATGGGCAACAACGCTAAGAGCGTCAGCATATGCCCATTTCCCCACTTAGCGAGCAAGCGAGAATCACTTTTGGTTTGGCTTACCGCCCGTCTACTGTGAGTAAGCATTTGCGCTTCAAAAACAACTCATCCAGCGCCGACTGATTTACCATATCTCGATCGGCGGCGCCCTTCCCGCTTGACATTACCAATTTGGTTATCAAGCACTTTACCAGACCGGATAGAACTTAACCAGTTGGATTTGTTTACTTGAAGTCCATCGGTCTGGTCTTGACCGGCTCGTCTTCACGCAGGTCATCAGCCGGACTGACAATTATCTCGTCTCCATCC